>CAZQTM010000264.1:0-3181 GCA_964595855.1 uncultured Lachnospiraceae bacterium
TTATCTGAAACCTCTGCTTTTTCTTTTATATCTGCTTCAGCTGGTTTTGCCGTTGCTTTCGTTTTTGAATCGGCATTCGTCTCTTTTATATCAGATTTTTTCTCCTTACTAAATCTGTTTTGAACAAGATTGACCTGTTCCTCTTCTACAGAACTCTGAGCTGCTTTTACTTCAACTCCCTTTTCCTGTAAAAAAGAAATCACGTCTTTACTCTGTATATCTAGTTCCTTTGCAAGTTCATATACTTTCATTTTTGCCATTCTACTTAACTACCTCCGTTAACTGTTCGACTCTTCCAATAAT
The DNA here is from genome assembly GCA_964595855.1 of uncultured Lachnospiraceae bacterium. GTDB lineage: Bacteria > Bacillota > Clostridia > Lachnospirales > Lachnospiraceae > RGIG8767. The sequence goes on from CAZQTM010000264.1 coordinate 304, forward strand.
TTGATTAAGGATTTTGAAAACCCGGCATCTGTAACTGCTAAAGATGCACGCATCTCTTTTCCCATATAGTGTCCTAGCTCTTCTTTTGTTCCAAATTGATAAATAGGAACATGATAGTATTCACACATATCAAAGAATTGCTTTTTGGTGTTGTCAGACGCATCCGTTCCAACAAGCACAAGATTTGCGTCACCGCTCTTTACAGCCTTTTCTGTCATAAACTCACCGCTTACCACATTCCGGGATCTGGTTGCTAAACCCAATAAAGAAAAAATCTTATTCTGATTCAATCTCCTCAAACTCCTTCTCCAAACTGTCATAAACTTCATCAGGAATACTCATTTTGAAAGAACGCTCCAAACCTTTGTTTTTTCTCGCCTTTTTCAGACATTCCTTTGAAATACAAAGATAAGCTCCTCTGCCATTCTTTTTTCCCGTAGTATCAAGGACAATGGAACCTTCTGCTGTTTTCAAGACACGCATCATTTCTTTTTTACTTTTCATACAGCCGCATCCTACGCACTGTCTCATAGGAATCTTCTTATTCATCCCCTATACTCCTTATTGGCATTATTCTTCCTGATTGTCTTCTTTTACATTGCTTTCTTCGTAATCATCCTCATCAAATTCATCCATGTAGTCTTCATAACGGAAGCCAGGTGCATCTTTTGCCTGTGTTTCACTCTTAATATCTATTTTATATCCTGTCAGTCTTGCTGCAAGTCTTGCATTCTGTCCTTCTTTACCAATTGCTAAAGATAACTGATAATCCGGTACTACTACCTTTGCAGTTTTCTCATCAGGATCCGCAAATACAGCAACGATTTTTGCTGGTGATAATGCATTCTGAATGAGATTACCTGGGTTTTCATCCCAATTTACAATATCAATCTTTTCACCACGTAATTCCTCAACAATGGAATTAACCCTTGCTCCATTCATACCGACACAAGCACCGACCGGATCAACATTTGAATTGTTTGACCATACAGCAATCTTTGTTCTGCTACCTGCCTCTCTGGCAATACTCTTTATTTCTACTGTACCATCCTTGATTTCGGTAACTTCTGATTCAAATAATCTTTTTACAAGTTCTGGATGGGTACGGCTAACTAATATTCTTGGTCCTTTAGGTGTATTCTTAACTTCAATAATATATACCTTTATTCTCTCTGTCGGCATAAAAACTTCGCCTTTTACCTGTTCACTTTCATTAAGTAATGCGTCTGCTTTACCCAAATTTATGCTAATATTTTTTCCTACATAACGCTGTACAATACCTGTTACGACGTCTTTCTCTTTTTCAAAATACTGGCTATAGATAACGCTTCTTTCTTCTTCTCTAATTTTTTGTAAAATTACATTTTTAGCATTTTGTGTTGCAATACGTCCAAATTCCTTTGATTTAATCTCTACATTTAAAGTGTCACCAACTTTTGCTTTTTTTGATACTTTTAATGCATCTTCCAGACAAATCTGAGCTAAATCATCTTCTACTTCATCCTTCGTTTCTATTACCTGCTTTTCAGCATAGCATAAAAAATCTCCGGTTTCTCTGTCGATTTCCACTTTAACATTGTCTGCTTTTCCGAAATGATTCTTGCATGCAGTAATTAAAGAATTTTCAATAGCATCAAATAATGTCTCTTTACTGATTTCCTTTTCTTTCTCTAAAGCATTCAGTGCTTCCACTAATTCCTTGTTCATGTTTCTGATCCTTTCCATCTGTGTAGTATTTCGGAGCGTCATTACTAATTAACAGCTAAAAGTCAAATGTTAGTTTGACGGAAGCGATCTCCGATTTGTTAAAACTCATTTCTTTTTTATCTGTTTTTATTGTTACTGTTCCATCCTGATAGGATGTCAAAATTCCAACAAATTGTTTTTCCTTATCAATCGGTTTATATGTTTTTACTTCTACTTCAGATCCTATACTTTTCAAAAAGTGATTCTCTTTACGTAGTGTTCTTCCCAGTCCAGGACTGCTTACTTCTAAAATATAAGCATCTTCAATAAAATCATTCTCATCCATTTTTGCGGATAAGTCTCTGCTCACATTTTCACAATCATCTATTGTCACACCAGTTGTTTTATCAATGTAAGCTCTAAGATACCAATCGCTTCCTTCTTTCACATACTCAACATCATAAATTTCAACACCATGTTTTTCTGCAATCGGTATTAATATTTCTTCTGTTTTGGTTTCATATGTCTTACTTTTAGACATAAATATTTTCCTTTCCTATTCATAATGGCTTTTATAGCCCTACGCGTAAAAAGAGTGGACCAGAAGTCCACTCTATCTAGTAAATCTATTTAGATTACGGTAAGTATATCACTATTTTTATAAGCATGCAACTGATTTATAGGAAAATTTTGAAAATTATGAAAAGTGCTTGCTTTTTCTTTTATAATATAATAGAATAAACAAGCATTTGAAAATGGCTCGTTGGTCAAGCGGTTAAGACGCCGCCCTCTCACGGCGGAATCAGGGGTTCGATTCCCCTACGAGCTGTTAACTGATTTATTACAGTTCAACCAGAAAAAATCCTAGAATCGTTAAGTGATAACGAAACTAGGATTTTTTATTTACATTAATTTATAGGTGTTTTTTTCACTGCGATAAATCTTAAAACATCATCCAGTTCATCATCTGATAGTATTCTATAATGTATCCATCCACCATTTTTCCCGCAAGGATAACGATTTTCCCAATACGACTGAGCCTTTAGTGAAAATAAATTATATTGTTCAAGAAGTTTTGGCACATCCTTATCCCCGATTTGTATCGTAGCAGTTAATGCATCTCTTTCAAAAAACAGATAAAATAAATGCTTTGTTTTATGACTGTATTTAAATCCCCAGCCATAAGAATTGC
>CAZQTM010000265.1:0-3162 GCA_964595855.1 uncultured Lachnospiraceae bacterium
GACTGAATAACTGCTGTTACTCCTGCACCCAAAAGAACCGCCTTTATAGGATTAGAAGTTAACTTCTCAAGTATCTTTTCTAAACGTCCTCCTGACACCTTGGAAAGCCCATCTCCCATTACACTCATGCCATATAAAAAAAGTGCAAGGCCTCCTATCAATGTCAGTAAACTGAATAAATCCATATTGTTTCCTCCTGCTTGATTCACCAAGCTGTATTTGCTATTAGTATCTTCTTTTTTTTAATCCGGATACATCATATTACAGCCATGTAAAATTCAGGGGGTAGAAATGTAAAATTTGTGTAAAATTTACAAATTGTTAACAATTGGTATCTATTTTAAGCCAGAACTCCTGTCTTTCTAAAAATTTGCCACTCAGCGACATTAACAGCATGATCTCCTATTTTTTCAAGATATTTTGTGATCATCAATATGTCAATGTACTCGTCTGCATTCTTCACCTCAACCTTTAAGCCATTAATTATATCATTTTTAACTTTATTAAAAAGATTATCAATAACATCATCTCCACTTATTACGCTTTTTGAAGCAGCGGGATCATCATTTACAAATGCCTCCACAGCATTCATAAATAATTCCTTAGTAGCTATTACCATGCCCTCAAGGTGTAGTGAATACTCTGCGAGCTGATTCATATTAATTCTTAACATAAGCTCAGCCATGTCACTGACGTGATCTCCCACCCGCTCAATGTCTGTAACCGCTTTCAGCACGGATGATACAATTCTCAAATCTCCTGCTACAGGTTGTTGTTTCGTAATAATCATTAAACATTGCGATTCAATTTCTCTTTGCATATTGTTAATGTTTCTATCGCTTTTTACAATTCTTTCGATTGCTGTTTTATCTTTTATTTTAAGTGCATCAAACAAATCTTTATAGCTACATTCTACGATATGGCTCATCTGTTCAAGCTGCTCCAGTAATTTATCTAGTTCCTGTTCAAACGTTTTTCTTGGTGACATTTTTAATCCTCCTTATCCAAATCTTCCGGTTATATAATCCTCAGTTTTTTTATTTTCAGGTTTTGAAAATATTTGATCGGTATCTCCAAATTCAATTACTTCTCCTGTTAAAAAAAAGGCTGTATCATCTGAAATTCTTGCTGCCTGCTGCATATTATGAGTTACTATGATAACGGTATATTTCTTCTTTAGACTTTCCATTAAATCCTCTATTTTTAATGTAGAAATCGGATCCAAAGCTGATGTTGGTTCATCCATTAACAATATATCCGGCTCAACTGCCAAAGCTCTAGCTATACATAGTCTTTGTTGTTGTCCACCAGATAATCCCAAAGCAGACTTTTTAAGTCTGTCTTTTACTTCATCAAAAATAGCTGCATCTTTCAGACTTTTTTCAACGATTTCGTCCAACTTTTTTTTGTCTTTCATTCCATGAATCCTTGGACCGTAAGCAATGTTATCATAGATACTCATCGGAAATGGATTAGGCTGCTGAAATACCATACCTACCTTTTTACGAAGCAGCGTGGTGTCCACACTTTCTTCATAGATATTCTGATTATCTATGAATATTTTTCCTTCTATTTTTGCAGTATCCACCAAATCATTCATTCGGTTTAAACATTTTAAAAATGTTGATTTACCACATCCCGATGGACCAATTAATGCGGTTACACAATTATTTTTAATTTCCATATTGATATCCTTAAGGACATGATGATCTGCAAAAGATAATTGTAAATGCTCTACCTTAATTTTAATTTCTTTCATAATGATTCCACTTTCGTATCAGATATTTTGTTAATAGATTAATGAGAAAAACAATAACCAGTAATACTAATGCAATTCCAAATGCAACATCATATTTTGCTTTCGCCATACTTAAATATAACTCAATCGTCAATGTCCCGCCGGAATCCATAATCTTGGTAAGATAGCCTTTGGCGCTGCGAGGAAGTAAATATCCACTTCCTGCTGTAAATAATAAAGCAGCCGACTCTCCTACAATCCTTCCTATCGACAATATGATACCTGTTACAATACCCGGCATAGAAGAGGGTAAAAGAATTGTTCTGATCATATACCACTTGGTTGCACCCATTCCGACTGCACCATGACGATAACTATCCGGAACAGTCTTTAGTGCTTCTCTTGTATTTCCAATAATAAGTGGAAGAATCATAAGTGTTAGAGTGAGTGATCCCGTTAGTATGGAATATCCAAACTTAAGCACACTTCCAAAGAAAATCATTCCGAACAACCCAAAAAGGATAGAAGGAATACCAGACAATGTCTGAGTCGTAAACTCAACTATCCTTACAAATTTTCCCGGTTTTGCATATTCATTCAAATAGATTGCAGAACCTATTCCGATGGGAGTTGCTATTAATAGTGTTATTACAATAACATAGATTGTATTTAGTATATTGCCAGCGATACCTTCTGTACCTTTAACAGAGCTTTTTACCTGTGTAAGGAACTGTGGGTTTATTGCTCTAATACCTTTTATAAATACATAGGTGATAATGGCTATTAGTAAGATAACAGAGATGGAGGCGCATAAATATATGAAGAAGAGTTGTATTGCATCTGTCTTTCTACGCATCACGGCTTCCTCCATTCTTTATTATTTTCTCTAGTATTAAATTAATAATCATGATGAAGACAAACAGCACTAGTCCAATTGTGAAAAGTACCTGTCTGTGCAGATCACTTGCATACCCCATTTCACTTACAATGGCAGTTGTTAAAAATCTTACCGAATTAAATGGTAATGGCAGATTAACACTGCTACCTGAAACAAGTGATATAGCCATTGCCTCCCCAATTGCTCGGCCCACACCCAGTACGATAGCTGTCATGATTCCTGATTTTGCAGCCGGTAAGATAACCTTAAAAACAGTCTGCATTTTCGATGCTCCTAATGCAAGTGATGAAAACTTGATACTTGGTTCAACTGCCCTTATCGCTGTCTCACTCATATTGATGACCGTCGGTAGAATCATGATAGCAAGAACAATTACTGCGGATAATAAATTTGCCCCTCCAGTAAACTGATGTGTTGTAGAATTCTTAAATAAGGCAAGTTCCCATTTATACATAAGTGGATTTAAGATCATTAGACCAAGTAAACCATAAATTACGGATGGGATACCTGCCAATAATTCTACTGC
>CAZQTM010000266.1:0-3120 GCA_964595855.1 uncultured Lachnospiraceae bacterium
AAATCCTTTTCAGCTATTTCACTTTGTTTCTTTTCGATTGCAATTAACATCTGTTCTAAACAATCTTTAAGCAAATCAAAAAGTATATATTCATTCTCCATTTCAAAACCAGCACCATTACATAAAGCACTATCTATACTTAAAATGACAGAAACATATAACCTCAATTGTTCCAATAAATTTTTTGTATTATCAGCTGTTTCGATTATTTTATTACTTACTATTTCTAAAAAATTCACGTCTGGAACTTTTTGCTCAATTTCGCTTTTTACGATCTGCTCATATTCACTTATTGTTTCATCAACCTTCATTTTAGGTTGCGAAAGCCTACAATGTACTTCTCTACTAAAATTTATGTCCCTGGTCATTCTATCAACTAGAAGTTCTATAAGTTCCTCTTTTGACTGTTTTGCCAAAAATTCATTCCATTTCTGGAGATCTTTCTCCGTAGCAATTACTTGATTTAGATCCATATTAGCACCTCTAAAATTTCTGCAATTCTTTAATCAATAGCTTCTTGCGATGATTTTCTTCTAAGAACTTTGTATAATAGTTATTCCAATCTTCTGTCCACCTATTTTTCTTCATAATCTGTCGAATTTCTCGAAGCACACTTACTGCATGACGATAGTTCTTCTCTTTGCCTAAATTTATGAAATATTTTACTTCTTTCCAATATAATTCAATAATATCCTGCGGATATTTTGCCGCAAGTGCTTTGCTATAACGATGCTTATCATCTATTCTCTGCCAATCCCAGAAATTCAAATGTTGCTTTAAATATTCAAGAATCTCATCTGTTTTTCCTTTTTCCATGCAGATATCATAATATGCAGAAAGATTCTTCTTTTTTAGTGCTTCTAATAGTACCTGCTCATTTTCTATATAATCCTGCTCTGACAATTCGCTTCTGCATCTCAAATACCATTTCTTGATTTCTCTACTATCCGCATATTGAATCAAATTTAGCAGCATTTCCTTTTGATGAACATAATCCTGTTTCTCTTTATAGTAGTCATAGATCAATTCAGCAATATAATCAACGTTCCTTTTTCTTTTCAAAGCAGTCTGATATAGTTCACAAATTGCAGTTTCATTATTCTTCCTTTTGTAGTATTTAAATAAATATCCATAAATATCATCCAGTCTACCATCTGCCTTGTTTAAACCTTCTAAAACAGTCTGTAATGCCAGTTCTGAATTTCCGTTTTTCTTATAATAGCTTGCTAAATCCAAATAATCTGAGCCATAATTCAGTTGTGCCTTCCTTGATGCCAAATACTTCTGGTCTTCGCTTATCTCTCGATATATACGAGAAGCAAATTCTTTATAGTATGAACTTCCATTCACCGACAAAAAATCTGCTAAATATTGTTTCTCCTCTTTGCTATAACACAGTTTCACTGTCAAATCTACCATATAATCTGTGAAACCACTATTATCTTCGGCAATTTGCTCCAATAACTCATCTAATACTTCTTTTCTTACTAACCATGAGATATCATGATTTTTTTCAATCAATTCTTCCATAATACTCATTTCATCATAAGCATCTTCTTCATCGCTATCTGGACAACCTCCGTACATATTCGCCATTTGAATAACTGTATATGCTTTCTTCCAATGTTGCTTTAACTGCTTTTCAAATATTATATTCTTATTTTCTTCAACTGCATATTTTTGACAATAGTCTAGAAGCTTTTGCTCTGCAACATCACTTGAATTTGCAATAATTCCTATAATCTTTATAAGTTCTTTTTTGTCTAGATTACCTATTAATTTTTTTAAAGTAGTCGCATCCATTACACTTATTACCTATCTCTCTTTTATGATTTCAATGTCATTTTTATTGCACCATTCTATTGCCACCTTTTCATATGCATTGTCGCGATATTTATACCATTTCTGTTCTAAGCCAAGTTCATAAACTTCATCCTTAAATCTTCGAAAAGCACCTCTTCCTCGAATTGCATCATACAATTCGCCTTTTTTACGTCCGTCTGGCAGATTATCAACAAATTCTTCCATCATATTATATTCATCAATCTCATATTTTCCAGGTAGCGTAATATACTCCTCAAAATTCTCTTCTATTTCTTCAATTAGATCTGGATCAGTTTTCCCATTTACCATGCCGTCCCATACCATCAAGATTTCTCCTGTCTTAATGCTATAGAAATATTCCGTTTCATCATTTGCAAAATCTAATGCCTCGACAACATCACTTATCTTTACTTTCATGTTCATTCACCTCTTGCATATTTTTACCAAATGTAATCTCCATTAGTTCCAGCACTATTTCCTTACTCACAACTCGCATTAAATTATCGTCCTCTTTTTCACCAGACAATAAATTCATACTTCCGTACCATACAATTTCCTCATCAATAATCGCATAATGTTCATGCATGAATGGCTCCTGCCTTACCTTTATTCCAACCTCCATAAGCTGACGAATCAATTGTCTGGTCTTCTCCACTCTGTTTTCCGGATAACTTTCTGGCTTCAAAGTTATGACTGTTACACCCACCCCAGATTCTTGCCTTTTTCGTAACAAGGAAATAATTCGTTTTACTTTCTTTTCATTGATACCTGGACTAGAAATAACAATATTTTTATTTGCTTCAAGAAGATCTTTTTCATAGATTGCCCCATAGGATTCATTGTCGTAAATAGCATTTGCAATCTGCTTTTTTTCTGTTAAAGCCAGGCATATTTCATAACCAATTTTCTTATATGCACGAAGTCTCTTATGGTACATTCTCTCCAGAACTCGGATATGCGAATCTACATAATCATAAATTATTACATCCTGTTTTCCTTCAAAATCTCTATGTAATCGTCCTGCATATTGTTCTACATTTCCCTGCCATGCGATTGGTGTGGTTAACATCATGGTATCAAGCCTTGGATAATTGAAACCTTCCCCGATATATTGCCCTATTGCCACGAGGACAATGGTTTCATTTTCTGGTACTTCCTTCATTTGCTTTCTGATTAAATCTCGCTCTTTGGCGCTTTTTCCACCCTGCAACAAGAAAATATGATCCGCTTTTCCACTTAACTTGTCATATAGATACCCTGCATGGTCTTTAAATTTAGTTAGCACCAAAGGTGTTC
>CAZQTM010000267.1:0-1774 GCA_964595855.1 uncultured Lachnospiraceae bacterium
ATATATATTTTCTACATCACTTTCATCTAATGTAACAAATCCACTTATTGTTCCCGTTCTGACATCTCCATAACAAGCAGTATGAGCTAATGAATGGATATCTTTTTCCTCTGCACCAAGTTCTTCAAAATTGCTGGGCATACCAATTTTCTTTAAGAAGTTTCTTAGCGCTTCAATACCTGCTTTTGCTGTTACTTCCGGATGCTTGAAGTCCATTTCACATCCCCATACCCTATTTGCTACCTGTGCATAACGCATGACATCATGGTTCATGTTATATGTCATTACTGCCGGTAAAACAACGGCTAGTCCTGCCCCATGAGCACAATCATATAATGCGGAAAGTTCATGCTCAATACTATGGCTTAACCAGTCCTGAGTTCTGCCGACACCACAGCTATTATTATGTGCCATCATACCTGCCCACATAATATTCGCTCTTGCATCATAATGATCTGGGTTTTCAATTACACGTGGAGCTTCATGAATTAAAGTGAGCATAAGTGCCTCAATCAATCTATCTGTCACTTCTACTTCTTCCGTATTTGTCTGATAGCGTTCATAAAGATGTGCCATTATATCCGTAATACCACACGCTGTCTGATATGCAGGTAATGTCTGTGTAAGTGCCGGATTTAAAATGGAAAACTTCGGCCTTAACGCATCTCCGGATGCTCCACGTTTATACATTCCATCTTCATTCGTAATGACAGTATTCGGTGAGCCTTCACTTCCTGCTGCCGCTATTGTAAGTACCGTACCTATCGGTAATGCTTGTTCTACTGTCTTATCTTGATAAAAATCCCAAAAGTCTCCGTCATATACTGTTCCAGCAGCTATTGCCTTAGAAGAATCAATTGTGCTTCCTCCCCCAACTGCCAAAATAAAATCTACCTCTTCCTTTTTGCAAAGTTTAATGCCCTCATATACCAGACCACTTCGAGGATTGGGTTTCACACCCCCAAGTTCTACGAAGGAAATATTTTCATTCTGAAGAGATGCTTTTACTCTGTCAAGTAATCCGGAACGTACAACAGAACCCCCACCGTAATGAATGAGTACCTTACTTCCTCCAAACTTTTTTATATATTCCCCTACCTGGTTTTCTGTTTCCTTCCCAAACACAAAATATGTTGGTGAATAAAAAGTGAAATTCTCCATAACGACTACCTCCATACTTAATTTTAATTTATCATATCATATAAAAAATATAGTTGAAATAAAAAGCTTGCCTACCTTCTATTTATTTTCTTGCTAATTAAAACCTCTTGTGGTAATATGTTCCAATATTTTACATAGGAGGCTAGACTATGAAAACACCTAATTTAGAAACAGAGCGATTACTTTTACGTCCTTTTTGTAAAGAGGACACTTATGATGTTTTTACTGTATGGGAAAGTGACCCCGAAGTATCAAAATATATGTATTGGGATAGTCATAACGATATTAATAAAACAAAAGATTGGATTGACTTTGAGATTGGACAGATAGAAAAAGATGACTGGTACCGTTTTGCACTTGTTATAAAGGAAACTAACGAGCTTATTGGAACTGGTCTTATATATTATGACATTGATATTGCGTGTTGGTCTGTCGGATATAATCTTGGTCGTAAATACTGGAAAATGGGCTACACGACAGAAGCCATGAAACGAATCATTCAATTTGCCAAGGAAGATTTACATATCAAAGAATTGGATGGTCAATACGCAAAGGCAAACCCAGCTTCCGGTAACGTACTTCGAAAACTGGGCTTTCAATATCTAAGAGATGT
>CAZQTM010000267.1:1874-3117 GCA_964595855.1 uncultured Lachnospiraceae bacterium
ACTTCAAATTCATTTTTATCATTTTCTTCAAAGTTAAGCAGGCCCTTAATCGAATTATCCACCATATCTTTAACAGCACGTTCCGTATAAAATGCTGTATGCGGTGATAACATTACATTTGGGAAAGCGCTTAATATTGCCATATCATGGTTTTGTATGATGTCCCCTTTTCTATTTAAATAATAAAGTCCGCTTTCATTTTCAATTGTATCGAGAGCCGCATAACCAATCTTGCCATTTTCAATTGCTTCAATCATATCGTCTGTATTAATCAAGGCACCTCTGGCATTATTCACAATCATGACTCCGTCCTTCATTTTTTCAAACGTGCCTTTATTAATCATATGATAATTTTCTGCATTTGCCGGAGCATGCAGTGTAATAATATCTGACTCTGAATAAAGAGTATCTAAGTCTGTATACTGTGCATATTTCTTTATCTTATCATTCTGGTAGATGTCATATGCAAGAATTTTACATTCAAAACCACTTAAGTGCTCAATCACTTTTGTACCAATTTTTCCTGTCCCAATCACACCAATCACACAATCAGATATTTCTTTTCCAGATTTTCCCTTCAGACTATAGTCCTGAATCTTTGCTCTCTCCATAATAGGAAGAATCTTACGGCAGCCCATCAGCATCATCATGATTGTATAGTTTGCTACACTATTCGGATCATAAAAAACATGTGCAATTCTAATTCCAATCTTATTTGCGTACTCAACATCAATATGATCATATCCAATACTTCTGGTCGATATATACTTTATTCCGATGGACTTATAAATATCCAGTATATCCTTGTTCATAGGATTTGTAATAATACTGAGTGCATCAAATCCTCTAGCAAGTTCGGCATTATCCTTACTCGGATATGCAGATGTAAAGCCATACTCAATACCTCTATTTTTACACATTGATTCGAAATAATACTGTTCATCAAAATCTCGTAATGCATATGCAAATATTTTCATTTTACATTTCCTCCTGATAATTATGTTATCACAATATTATTCTTTTTCAATTGATGCTGCCACAGCATTTACAAAATTTTGTATTTCTTCCTCTTGTCCCTTTTTAACAGCGGATTGAATCGTTATAATTTCCTCTATAAACTTTATATTTTTACAATCCGATAGAATCTCCTTCATCAGTTTTCCACTGGTTGGTGCCCATGACCCATTCTGGATAAACCCAATGGTACGATTTTGGATATTATGAGCCTTTAAATCCCGTAACA
>CAZQTM010000268.1:0-3099 GCA_964595855.1 uncultured Lachnospiraceae bacterium
ACCTCATGCTGCGACTGTATTTTGGAGCAACTAATGGTTCAAGTTTGTGCGCAGCTCAAACTTGGCGAGTTGCAATAAGGTCAGACTTCTCATAACGATTATGCCCTTGTAATTGCTTCTTGTGTTTCCAACACTTAATAGCATCCTCTAAAGATTTTCCCTTGTTATCGGCAAAAAAAGCTCGGATGTATGTGTTATATTCGAATTGCCTATCTATAGTGGTGTTACCCTTTTTCTTATCCTTCATAATTTGATTGTAAGCCATTATCGCTTCTTTATAAGGTTTCCCAGCATTACATTTTAACCACTTTTGAAAAGAAACATTAAATGAAAAGGTATCTCCAATATGTTCTTTAAAAAATTTTCTATGTATTTCAGAACATACAAAATTAGATTCTATCCTTGTATCCTCTTCAATATGAGTAACTACTGCTGTTTTTCTCTTCATAGTTGGCGTATATTGTACTTTTCCGGTATCAAGAAAGAAAGCTATTCTATCTGTTATCTCTATTTTTCCACCGGATATAGGCAAACCATTTTCCCTACAAAATTTCACCAATTCCTCTTTTAAATAGTAAAATTCATAGAATGTTTTGCTATCCAAGTGTTTATTTAAAATAGGTCTTTCTGCCATTCATTTCTCCTCTATAAATTTTAATATTTGTTTCGGTTACCTGTTTAATAAAGCCTTTTCCAAATCAGAAACATATAACGCCTGCTGCCTTTTCAAATACATTTTTACTAATGGCTTCATAAAGACTTTTTTTGCAGTAACATCTTCCGTAAAATCTATTTCTGTTTTCTCACCATTTTGAGAAAACACACCTGTCCAATGACCTTTCATATTATCATTTTCCATGTCAAATTCCCAACGCCTAAGTGGCTCTGTAACTGTAATCGTAAAAGTTGTAGTGTATCCCTCTTTTGTGTACTCAACAAATTGTTTCTCATTTAAGATTTCTATTTTACTTAAATCACTACGCCACTCATATTTCTCAAGTGAAGTAACGGTATCCCACACTTTTTGAACATTACTCTCTAATAAAACCTTTTTATTTGAAATTGCCATATTTAAATTCCTCTCCATAATTTTTAATACAAATTATTATATCATAACAGGAAATTCTTACCACATAATGTTATTACTTGGATCATTTTTTTGCTTTAATATATTTCACTTTTATCCTGTTATCATTATGAAAAGACCGTTCATTTTCATTTAATTGAAAACAAACGGTCTTAATAATTCATAATGTTACTTTTCACTATTTTTAATTAATGATATTGCTGTATCCAAAGCATCTCCTCGCGTAATGATATCGGGCATCCATCCTTCTGTGTCGAAACCATCTATTTTATCAGTAATTTGAAGTGATTGACCATAATCAACAGCAAGTCCGGCATTGGAAAGGAATTCAGCACTTTCATCTGATGTATTACCTGTCACCATACCGCCATTTGAATTGGTTCCCATGATTATGACATTATTCAGTGTTGCAAGTTTAAAAAGAAAATACTCCGCAGCTGATGAGGTTACATTATTTATTAATACAATAATAGTATTATCATAGTCATTCCATTTTGCCTTATTATCAAGCACTACCGTTTCCCCATATTCAACTTTATTACTACATTTTTTTTCATCAATCCAAGAATCTACAAGTTCTTTATTCTTATTATAAAAATCAATTTTAGAAAAATCACTTTGATCTTTATCATTTTTTATTACTTCTTCATGATGTTTATTCATTGCACTGTAGCGCTCTACCGTTTGCATTTTAGGATCACATGGGGAACCTGTAAGATTATACATAAAAAAATCTGCAATCTCTGTTACATCTCCTTTATTGTCACGAAGATCAAGAATAAATATTTTCTTGTTTCGAAGTTCTTTTGCTTGATTAATAAACTCGTTTGTCATAGCGATATCATGAAATCCTATGCTCATATTATTGAGTGTCGAAACAGGAATACCCTCTTTCTCATAATAACGATAGACTTGGTATACATCATTTGTTCGCGGTCCTACATCTGTAATATTCCAAATTGTACTTATGTTACTTTCCTCACCTGATTTTGATTTGAGACTGAAATTATTTGGAAGTGGTGACTCTCCTTCTGTCAATAAAAAAAGCCCATAAACAAGAGTACCATTATCACTGACGGTCAGATGCAAATACTTCTCATCTTCGGTCGATAAATACCAGTTTTGATCATTAAATACAGTATAAAAACCGTTTTCATCTTCATAAAAGTCCCTCTTATCAGCGTCATAGAAGATATTCTTCTTCTTAAGATTAAAATCGCAGTTGACTCTTGCTATTCTGAAATGACTGTCATCAATAAAGGCAAGTTCCTCCTTTAAGATACGATAAAAGAAATATGTTCTGTTCGGCCCCTGACAATAGGTATCATTTATACGTGCTATAATTCTCTCTCTGACTTTCTCAAATTTCACGTCGCCTCCAAAATAATTATAAGCACCATATGAAGATTTTAATATTCTCATTAGTTGATTAACATCTTCAATTGCTTTTTCAGTCGTAATTTTATTCTGAAAATGTACTGGCTTTGAGAACTTAACTGTTTCAGGTTCGGAATAATCTGTATTATTTTCCTTGTCTATAATTCCATACTCATCAATGGTATGAGCAAGCGGCTCCATTATATCTTTCTTACGCTGGTCATTTAATTCGTTACGAAGCGAATCAAACGTTAATTCGTATTGTATCTCCAGTTTTGAATTATTCTCTGTCGGTTTTAAATTTTGACACCCACTTAGCATAGAAAGCACTAAAAAAAACGAGATTGTCATACATACCAGTTTTTTCATAATGAATTTCATACCCTTTCTTATCTGTAATATATATTTTAATCCTAATATAGACTTACTTTTCACTGTTATTAATTAGTTCTATTGCTGTATCCAAAGCATCTCCTCTTGTGATGATATCCGGTATCCAGCCTTTTGTATCAAAACCATCCATATTATCATGAATCATAAGTGTTGGACTATAATTAATCGGAATTCCGGTATTGTATAGATATATATCAGCTGCATCAATGATGTTATCTGTCACCATGCAACCATTGGAATTG
>CAZQTM010000269.1:0-3088 GCA_964595855.1 uncultured Lachnospiraceae bacterium
ACTAACCCCCATTAATCTTCTCTTTATTCAAATCAATTCCTAATGTTACACCTGTTCGTCTTTCTTTATGAAGTCCTCCGCTCATATGGGATATATTCTGGTTCAAAAACCCCGCCCGCATAACTGCATTTTCCCCATATTCTTTTCTGATCTCATCTAATACCCTGTTTACCTTTTCCAATTTATCATATCTGGTAAAATCAAATAAATTATATTGCCTGCATTCCTCTCTGCAAACCTTTGATGTATGCACCCCAATCTGCCTGATTGATGTGACAAAGTCCCAAAGTTTATCAAATACAAGGCATGCAGTATGGAAAATCTCTTCTGTAATATCGGTCGGTGAAATCAATTGCATCTGTCTGCCAAAACGTTCAAATGTGCAGGATGTAATGGAGACTGAAACACATGCTATTTTTACATTGTCTTCTCTTAGGCGCATTCCTATGGTCTCACACAGCGACAACAAAATCTGTCTTGCATACTCTCTATTATTCACATCTACGGGGGCAGTCATACTATTTCCGTATCCCTTATTCTCTACCCTTCCATAAACATAGCTCATTAAGTCTTCCCCATGTGCATAGTTCCATAGAATTTCTCCCTGCTTTTTCAAATGCTCCTTTATAACGGTAATATCTGCCCTTGCCAAATCACCTATGGTAAAGATTCCAAGATTATTTAATTTTTTTTCAGAAGCACGACCCACAAAAAATAGTTGGGAAACTGGAAGTATCCACATTTTTTCTTCTATTTCCCATGGAAACAATGTGTGTACTTTATCCGGTTTTTCAAAATCTCCTGCCATTTTTGCAAGAAGAAAGTTTGTAGAAATTCCTATGTTAACGGTAAATCCTAATTCTCTCTTAATCTCCTCGCGAAGTTCATTTGCAAAAGTGACCATGCCACCATAAAGACCATCAAAACCTTCAAATTCAGCCCATGCTTCGTCAATACTATACTGTATGACATGATCTGCATATCTTGCAAGTAAATCCATCAATGCTTTTGATGCCATCACATATAAATGATAATCCGGAGGCACAACTACAAGTGAAGGACATTTTTCCTTTGCTGTTACGATTGCTTCCCCTGTATTGATTTTATATTTCTTGGCTGGAATGCTCTTTGCTAATACAATGCCATGCCTTGACTCCTGATCTCCCCCAACTATTGAGGGAATCTTGCGCAGATCTTGTTGTTCCCCTAAGATATTAACCCTGTATGATGCACTCCAGGAAAGGAATGCACTATTTACATCAATATGAAAAATATATTTCATCTGGGTATCATGCCTTTCATTTTTCTTAATCCAGTAATGAACACTTATCAAGTCAGAATCTGAAATAATGTCCATTTATGAGTGGCCACATGATATCTTAATTCAAATATCTTTTCCTGTTCACCTATCCTTGCTCCACAGATAAACTGTAGCATTCTGATCCCTACAAAATTGATCTCTTTATGAGAAAAGATCTTCTCGATTTTAACCGTATGGATACTGTGTTCCTCATCCTCAAAGCGAAACCATCTTGGAGTGATCATTCCCTGTGTACTACAGACAGAATCTAGCTGAATTGGTGTATTAATGGTATCCGCAGATGCTACGCTTCTCTTTTGTATTTCACTCTGTTTCGTTCCATCCACGGTTCTTTTAGCTCCTTTCTATGTCGTATGCTCCTTTTTCCATTCTTTAATTTCACTAAGACGCTTATTAATCTGCTTTTCCGCACCCTCTTCACAGGGTTCATAATATACTGTTCCCACAAGAGAATCCGGCATACATTGCATGGTCGTTAATTTATCCTCTGTATCATGAGCATACTCATAGCCTTTTCCATAATCCAGTTCTTCCATCAGTTTTGTGGGGGCATTGCGAAGATTAAGTGGAACCGGCTCTGCTTCCTTTTCTCGAATATCCTTCTTGCACTTTTCACATGCACGGTACAAAGCATTTGATTTGGGTGCCATGGAAAGATACGTAACTGCATGTGTCAAATGTACATCACACTCCGGCATGCCAAGAAAATGACAAGCCTGATAAGCAGCAACTGCTACCTGAAGTGCATTTGAATCTGCCATTCCAATATCTTCACTGGCAAACCTCACCAGTCTTCTTGCAATATATAACGGATTCTCACCTCCACTCAGCATACGATTCATCCAGTAAATAGCCGCATCCGGATCACTGTTACGCATCGATTTATGAAGAGCAGAAATAATATTATAATGTTCTTCCCCATTCTTATCATATAAAAGCGACTTTTTGCTTATGCACTGCTCCATACTTTCATTCGTAATGACAATACCGTCTTTTGTAATTTCACCATTTAGTACTGCCATCTCCAATGTATTCAGTGCACATCTTGCATCACCATTTGCAAAACCAGCTATTGCTTTTAGCTGATTATCTGTCATTCTGACATGCTGATATGCAAATCCCTTTTCACTGCTTAAGGCATTCTTCAATAATCTCATAATGTCTGCTTCTGTCAATGCCTTTAGAACAAATACCTTACACCTTGAAAGTAACGCAGCATTGACCTCAAAAGAGGGGTTCTCGGTTGTTGCTCCTATCAAAACAATGCTTCCTTTCTCCACAAAAGGTAAGAAAGCATCCTGCTGTGCCTTATTAAAACGGTGTATTTCATCCACGAAAAGAACAGTTCTAATTCCTATATGGCGATTTTCTTCTGCCTCATTCATAACTTCCTTAATCTCTTTTATTCCACTTGTTACAGCACTGAAATTAATGAAATTAGCTTTTGTTCTACCCGCAATAATGCTTGCTAATGTAGTCTTTCCAACTCCCGGCGGTCCCCAGAATATCATAGAAGTGATCTGATCTCTCTCAATTAGCTGTCTAAGCATCTTTCCATTACCTAAGAGGTGCTCTTGACCAACAAATTCATCCAGTTTTTCGGGACGAAGTCTGTTTGCAAGCGGTACTGACTGTATCCGATTATCATCAAATAGTGACATCTGTTCCATTTTGTATTTTCCTTTCTGCATATTACCACGCAGTAAAAATATCGAACGTGTGTTCTTTTATTGAATATATCACACCTATCTTAGTTTTTCAACTATT
>CAZQTM010000270.1:0-1677 GCA_964595855.1 uncultured Lachnospiraceae bacterium
TTGGTCTTCTTCTTCTCATGTTTCTTTTCCTCCATTCTTTATCAATAGTTTTTCCCTACATATCATCTTTATACAATTTTTTGTATATCAATTTTTTGGAAAAAAAAGTGAAGAATGGTAAGAAAATCATCTTCTGAATCTGCCATCTGATTTGCTGCATATTGGCAAAAGCCTAATCCATGCCCAATTCCTTTAGTTTCTATGGTAATTTCATCGTTTTTTTCAATAATTGTGTAGCATGAGGATACTAAGGAAAAATAAGTTCTAAATTGCTCTCCTTCTATTGTAGTATTCCCAATGGTGACCTGTTTTACATAATTTTCGTCATCAAGCTCCAGTGAAATTTTCTTTGTCGGATTATCTGTCTTATCGATTTGCTTTAGAATCCCGTTAAATTTTTCTTTTGTAAATACCTGTTTATTTAGAAATTCCTTGCTCAGGACATCACTTTCACAGGAAACAGGCTTTAAGTAGGTTACCTCTCCTCCGTCTCTTGTTTTTCCATTACTCAGCCGAAAAAATGGTGGGTCTATTATTTTATTTTCATGATAAATGACTAACCCTGATGTTTCCCTAACTGCACTTAAAAACTTTTGTTCATATTGTTCTGCGTTATCACCCCATAAAAGATATCTGTTCTTTTTAGTCAGATATTTTTTCTGCAGGATTTTTTGATCCATCACAAAATCATCCTGAACCATATCTTTTTTTAAGTCATCAGAAATGATACCGGTTTTATTTGTAAGAGCATAAAAACAGGCAGACCTCAAAATTACTGCCTGCGCTTTAATGGTCTCTGCATTATACTCCCCTGGTATTTCTGATGCTAATGCACCAATTAAATATTCATCGAAAGATATTTCTTGCGTTCCAAAAGTCTTTGTCAAAACTACTTTAAAATTATTATTTTCTACCGTTTTGTATACTTCTTCCTTGTTTATCGGCACTTTATTGTCTGAAAATAGTAATGCACAAGTATAGGGTAATAAAATAATCAATAAAAAGACCATACAAAAGTCTTTCATTTTTTGCTTTTGTATGGTTCTTTTCATTTTATAGCTATAATATGATTGTTTCTTTTTCACATAATGCCCCATACTTTTTTATCATTTTATGTAATGATAAAAGCCTGTATGTCACTTAATTTGCAATATCGAGATGGGATAAGGTTCCTGCTGTCCCATCTTCATATAAGAAAACACCTGTTTTACGGATTGCACCATTTAAATCACCTGTCGATTGTGAACGAAGCATATAATCCGTATTCTGATTACCTAAATAGATTGCTCCAACATTTTTATCCTTTAGTGAATAGAGTGTATCTTCGCCATCCGCATTTTTGACCCAGATCTTTAATTTGTCATATATGGTATCATTCTCATCAATCCAGCCATTCTTGTCCTCATCATATTTGGCAAGATCAGCAAATCCGTCTCCGTTTTTGGCACCAAATAACTCCGTTCCATCATTTATTATGCCATCTGCATTTCTATCCAATGTGAGAAATCCATTGCCTTTTTCCAGACTTGATATTTCTTCCTTTTCTCCATCCATATCAAGGTCGAAATAAAACTTCTGATCTGACAATCCTGCAATACTATTATCAAAATTAATTACAAGCGGATCACACATTGCCTGAATACTCAATCCTTCCTGTCTATAATACTGTGAAAAATT
>CAZQTM010000270.1:1777-3061 GCA_964595855.1 uncultured Lachnospiraceae bacterium
TTGTTCTCTGCAGCATCTTTTATGCTTTCGTTCTGCCCGTCTTTTCCTTCATACTTTGACTGTGCATTTTTAAATGCATTTCCCATATTATCTCTTCCAATAAACTGATAATCTGTTCCGTCACTTCGATATCTGCTCGTACTTACTGATACTGACAACTTCCTTGTTGAACTAGAACGATATGTTCTAGCAGATTCCATTCCTACATTTGAGGAATTAATCTTCAAATTATTGCTCCTTTCCTATGTCCACTCATACAATAAATCGTACGCTCTGCGAACGATATTATTGTCACGAATAAAAAAGGTACTCACAAACTCTTATTCCAAAGAATAAAATATTTTATGAATACCTTCCGTGGCTTTGTTGTAAACTGAAGTGTCAGGCCTGTCACTTTGTAATATAGTTATCGGACTTAATTTAAAAAACTTTAGATGATTAAGAAACTCTATTATAATTAATTAAACATCCACTTAATATTATCTTACGTTCTTCATCTGTCATATCCCCAAGTGTTAAATCAAATTCTTTTAATGTATCACCGGATACACAGTAAGCCTTAATAATTTCAGATTTATTCTTTATTGCCTCTCTGATAGATGGAATATAGATATAATCCAATTTCTTAAATGGCAGTTCACCTTCTTTAATCAGGAATGGTAGCATTCCCCAGTTCATCAGGTTAGAGCGATAACGTTTTGTTGCATATTCATTTGCAATATTAGCCCATCCACCTAATACCTTCTGGCAGCTTGCAGCCTGTTCTCTTGCAGAACCGTCTCCTGGCTTAACAGCAAATATTGTAGATCCATATCCAATCCCCATACTTTCTGCATCAGGAAATTGTTTTTCAATCGTCTTCACAATATCCTTTAATTCCGGTTTTACCATAAATACATCTTCACCCTCTATAAGAGCTGTCTGTACTTTCCCCATGTCTTTTGCAAGAGAAACGTACTGAGGATCTTTTCTGGATAAGGTGAATTCAGCAAGTCCTAAAGGATTTGAACGGAAAGATGAAGTTTCTCCGGATGGAATCAGTTCATCCGTTGTTGTAACCGGATCATGGATTTCACTGACAACACGCAGTAAAAGGTTATTCGGAAGTGCACACATCTTAGGCCAGTCTTTTATATTAGGACCAAATTTAATTTCAACACTCTCATCTGCAATACCCTTTGAATCAAAGACACGGTTTTTATAGATGTTAGAATCAAAATGATATTGATAAGCACCAATCTTTCCATCAAAATCAGTTGCCGGAGTAAGATATCCTTTGTTTGC
>CAZQTM010000271.1:0-3059 GCA_964595855.1 uncultured Lachnospiraceae bacterium
AGATTGATAAAATTGAAGGTTCTTACCAAAATGGAGATATCATATCAGTTGTAGACTTCGATGGATATTTCATGGGTGTAGGATTTATTAATACAAAATCGAAAATTACCATACGAATCTTATCTAGAAAAGATGTTGATATAACAGATGAATTTTTATATGCGCGAATTAAAAATGCATGGGAGTACCGTAAAAAATTAGTGGATACCAACTGCTGCCGTGTTATATTTGGTGAGGCTGATTTTTTACCAGGTATTGTAATTGATAAATTTTCAGATGTTTTAGTAGTAGAATCTTTGGCTTTAGGAATAGACCTTTTAAAACCTCGTATCCTTACCATTTTAAAAGAAATATTGGTTCAGGATGGCATTACCATTCGTGGGATATATGAAAGAAGTGATGCGAAAGTTCGTCTGAATGAAGGGATGGAACGGTTTAAGGGTTTTATTGGTGAACCTTTTGATACTAAAGTTGAAATATTAGAAAATGGAGTTCGATATATCGTAGACATTGAAGATGGTCAGAAAACCGGCTTTTTCCTTGATCAAAAAGACAATCGTGCATCCATTCACAAACTCTGTAAAAATGCAAAAGTGTTAGACTGCTTTACACATACAGGTTCTTTTGCTTTAAATGCCGGCATTGCCGGTGCCAGAGAAGTTATTGGTGTTGATGCATCACAAACCGGTATTGATCAGGCTACCCAGAATGCAAAATTAAATCTTTTAGAGGACAAGGTATCTTTTGTTTGTGCTGATGTTTTTGAATTATTACCATCTCTTGAAGAGAAGGGAGAGAAATTTGATGTCGTTATCTTAGACCCACCCGCCTTTACCAAATCACGTAATTCTATTAAAAATGCCGTAAAGGGTTACCGTGAAATTAATTTAAGAGGTATGAAGCTTGTAAGTGATGGTGGATTTCTGGTTACCTGTTCATGTTCTCATTTTATGGATCCACAGCTCTTTGCAAAAACAATAAAAGAAGCTGCACGTGGCGCACATAAGCGGTTACGTCAGGTTGAATTTCGGACACAATGTGCCGATCACCCTATACTCTGGGCAGCAGATGAATCTTATTATCTTAAGTTCTACACCTTTCAGGTTTGCAATGAGCAGTGAGACTACCATTGAAAAAGACTGCTGAGGGAGCTTGCTCACAGAAGCATGTCTTTTATGTTGGTAGCTTAGTGCGAAGCACGTGACCGAGATGAAACGAAGTGGAATCGAGGTTCTCACTGCCTGTGGTGCGAACTGGGTGACTTTTTCTTCTTGTTTATGTTCTTGCGCCACTGCCCCGTTTTGTGCATTTGAGCATACTAATTCATCTATTTTCCTGATTTAGTCACCCTGTATGGTGCAATCGAGCATACTAATTCATTCTATTTTCCTATTTAGTCACCCTGTTTCGTGCATTTGAGCATACTAATTCATTCTATTTTCTTGATTTAGTCACCTGTTTTTGTGCGATGCAGCATACTAATTCATTCTATTTTCCTATTTAGTCACCCTGTATTGTACAATTGAGCATACTAATCCATTCTATTTTCTTGATTTAGTCACCTCGTTTTGTGCGATGCAGCATACTAATTCATTCTATTTTCCTATTTAGTCACCCTGTATGGTACATTTGAGCATACTAATTCATTCTATTTTCCTACATTAGTCACCTTCCCGAAGAATTGGAATCAGTAAAGAAATTCTTTTTATAAAGGAGATAGTAATCTCATATTACTGGCCATTCAAAATTTAAACTTTTCTTTTCATACCTTTCAATAATTCTTTTTCTTCCTTACTTACCTGCAAAGACTCTCTGATTTTCTGTATTGCTTTGTTATAAGTAAAATCATCTAATTTACATTCCTTCAAATAGTTCATTACATATTTCGGATATTTAACATAAACCATAGAGATTGCCCAGGCAACTGCCATTTTAACGTAATAACCTTCATGATGAATACAATCTAATAGTAACAAAAATCGATCCTTATATTCATCATTAATATAATAATAAAGTCCCATAACAACTGCAAAACGAATATCGTACTCTTTTTCAGACTGAAAGAATTCTTGCAAAAATTTCCATACAGTATCTTTATATTTATTTGTAATTTTTAATCCACTACAAAAACTATCACAAGATGACCAGTTATCAATCTTATTTACATATATCCTGACGTAGGGAAACAGCTCATCTACTGTATTTGGCTTCGCATATCCAATTACCATACCCTGTAACATTATTTCTTCAAAATAGGTATCCTCTGCATGATCAAGATATTTTCTCCAGTCTTCTTTTGCAATTTTGTTTGCAAGTTTACGAAGATTAGGAAGTCTGACACCCAATATATTGCCGACACCAGGCAAAAGTTTTGATGTAAAACTCTGATATTCAGGTTCTGCTAAAGCATATATCATTTCCTTTATACAAACTATTTCTTTATTTGCTTTCATAACTCTTTATCTCTTTAGCTTCTTCCTGATACAATACTGCATTGATATTTATTTCTTTTATTTCATCTTCAGTTACTTTTCGAACTACTTTTGCCGGACTCCCAATTACTAATGAATTATCAGATATTACTGTATTTTGTGTAACCAGTGCACCTGCTCCGATAATACAATTCTTACCAATTACAACTCCATTTAAAATAATACTGCCCATACCAATAAGCGTATTATCGCCGATTTTACACCCATGAACAATTGCACTATGTCCAACAGTGACATTCTCTCCTATTTGAACAGCAAAATCCTTATCAACATGCACTACAGCATTATCTTGTATATTTGTACCTCTGCCAATCAGTATTGGCTGATTCATAGAACGAACGGTTGCATGATTCCAGACACTGCAGTTTTCTTTTATCGTAATATTTCCTATTACTGCTGCATCATCCGCTATATAACAAGACTCATCAATAGCTGCTACATACATAATTTACTCCCCCAATTCATTATCATTATGGAAAAATTATATCATATATTTATCCTTTCATACTACTTCCTTATTTTATTAATAATCAATTGGTCAATATAGTGCAGAATCACAGCTGCTAC
>CAZQTM010000272.1:0-3053 GCA_964595855.1 uncultured Lachnospiraceae bacterium
ATCTTCTGCTGTGCTTCTTCAACATCCTTCATACGAACAGGTCCCATAAATTCCATATCTTCCTTAATCATCGTAGCAAGACGTTTTGACAGATTATTAAATATTGCATTTTGTACCTGTTCATTAGCACCTTTCAGTGCCAGTGCAAGATCATTATTATCAACATCACGTAGTACCCTTTGGATAGCACGATCATCCAGAAGGAGAATATCTTCAAATACAAACATCTTCTTTCTGATTTCATCTGCTAATTCAGGTTCTTCAATTTCCAGAGTTTCCATGATGTGTTTTTCTGTACCACGGTCTACTGCATTCAGTATTTCAACTACCTGATCTACTCCGCCAATAATGGTGTAATCCTGATTAACAAGAGATGCCAGTTTGGACTCTAATATTTTCTCTACTTCCTTAATTACATCCGGACTTGTTCGGTCCATCATGGCCACACGTTTAGCAACATCAGCCTGCCTATCCTGAGGCAATGCTGAAATAATTGAAGAAGCCTGTCCAGGTGATAAATATGAGAGAATTAAGGCAATTGTCTGTGGATGCTCATCCTGTATAAAGTTAAGAAGCTGGGATGCCTCTGTCTTTCTGACAAACTCAAATGGTTTAACCTGTAGAGAAGCTGTAAGTTTTCCTATAACATCCAGTGCTTTCTCATTACCAAGCGCTTTTTCAAGCAGTTCTTTTGCATATCCGATACCACCTTCTGCAATATACTGCTGTGCAAGGCAGACCTGATAAAACTCATCAACAACTTCCTCTTTAAGTTGAGGGCTAATACTTCTTGTATTTGCAATCTCTAAAGTTAATTCTTCAATCTCTTCTTCCTTTAAATGTTTAAAGATAGTAGCTGATTTTTCTGGTCCTAGCGCAATTAATAAAATGGCTGACTTTTGCAGACCTGTTAATTTTTCATCCTGAAATCTAGGCATCTGGTTACCCCCAATCCTCGTTTAGCCAGTTGCGCAACAATGCTGCTGCTGCTTCCGGATTATCATCAACAAACTTATCAATCATCTTTCTGGTTTCTGATTTTGCTTCCAATTCGATATTTTCTAATTCTTTTTCCGGTGTAGACTGAAGCAGATTTTCAACAGACAGTTCTTCCTCTACCTCTTGAGTTTTGTCTCTTCTCATTCCACGAAGTATTACAAATGCCAAAAGGCCAAGTATCACAATGATTAAAACTATCTGAACCACATCTGTAGCCTTAATATCTACAGGTTCCCTATCAATAAACATAGGTTCTTCATAAGCCACCATAGAAATATTTTCAGCAGCAATACCAGATGCCTTTGCCACCATATTCACTATATCTTCATCAACATCAATCTTTACTCTGTCTGAATTTGCTAGCTTATACTCATTCCATGTAACGCCATCTAAAAGTCCCTGTGTCTTTGCGTCATCTTCCTTCACTACTTTATATTTAATGGCTGCTACAGAAAGGGAAGACTTATCAAATTCGATTAAACCAGCTGGGATTTTTTTATTCGTTATTTTTTCATTCGGAAGATAATCTCTGGATTCTTCATTTACAGATGAATTCGATGTTTCATTATCCTGCATTACATATGTAGTACCATCTTCATTATTCGAGTCTGTCCCGGGAGCCCCACTGGTTCCGCCACTAGATTCAGAATTATATATATTCTCATGGCTTAATACACCCTGTGTTTGATTATCCGCAGGAGTATAATCATGTTCTGTCTGCTCTGTTGTAGAGAAATCAAGTGAAAGATTACTTGAAACTTCTATAAGATCATATTCGTTCGTTCCAAGCAGAACTTTCTTTACATCTCCCTGTAAGATGCTCTCTGTTTGCTGCTTCACATTCATCTGGCTGGTTGCTGAACCTGTTATTGAATAGCTCTCATCACCTGAAAACAGTAGGTTACCTTCATTATCAATAACCGTAATATTGGCGATATCTTCATTTCCTAAAGCGGTCATTACAAACTGAGCTACTGTTGTGGCATTATCCTGCGTGAATTCACCTTCCGGTTCTATCATAATGGCTGCAGAAGAATCTTCCTGCTTGGATATGAGGGTTCCATCATTTTCAGGAATCGACAGTTGAACCGTCGCTGATTTTATATTAGCCAGTCCTTCTAAGTCTTTTTCCATCAGGCTTTCCAGATATAATTTATATTTTTTTTGTTTATCGGCCTCTGTTGTTGCGAATCCACCATCGGTTACATTGCTGATATCATATGCTGCTGCTGGAATATTATTTGCTCCCAGTAACAGATTTGCCTGTGATACCTGACTTTTCAAAACCTTAATCTGATTTCCATCCTCGGAAACCTGATATGTAATAGCAGGGGAAGCACCATCTAATAATTCTGTGATTTGAGAGGCTTCTTTTGTAGAATCACATGTTACAAGTAACTCATATACCGGCCTTGTCAGCAATGTTATAAGAATAGCAAAAGCAACCACCACTCCGGCAGCTACCGAAATAATAATTGTCTTCTGTTTCGATGTAAATTTATTCCACCATTCAAGTATTTTTTTTGGAATCTCTTTCAGTTTGTCAACCATGACACAACTCCCCTATTATTGCTCTTTTGTGGATTCTAAAGCATTACGTACTAAATCTGTATCTGCATCAATTCTTTATATGCATCTAAAAATCTGTCTCTGACAGCTACCGTATACTGTAAAGCAGTAGATGCCTTTTGTAACGCCACTGTTAAATCATGTGTATTGTTTGTTTGTCCAAGCGATAATTTCAATTCCTCATTTTCAGCATCTGATAAGTAGGAATTGGTAGTATTAATATTTTCTATCGCTGTATTAAGCATTGATCCAAATGCATTTGAACCCTCTGCAGTTTTTGATGTACTGTCAGCAGCAGTTTGCTTTGCAACCTCTTTAATTGCCCCTGAGGAAATATTATATAAAGATGAAATATCCATTTATGTACCCTTTCTAAAATATGTCTATTTACCCATCTGTAAGCCTTTAAGCGCCATGGATTTGCTTGCATCAAAGGCTGTTGCATTTGCTTCATAACTTCTGCTTGCATCTATCAGATTTGTCAT
>CAZQTM010000273.1:0-3036 GCA_964595855.1 uncultured Lachnospiraceae bacterium
ATATGATCATCTGCAAGCGAATATAGAATCATCTTACCTTCTCTTTTGTTCTTAACAAGGTCCATCTGTTTTAGTACTCTTAATTGATGTGATATAGCAGACTGTGTCATCTGCAAGGATTGCGCCAGATCGCATACACACATATCACAGCAGCGAAGTACATATAATATTTTAACGCGTGTTGTATCACCAAACACTTTAAATAAATCGGCCAGATCATAAAGGTCTTCTTCCGGTGGCAATTCACTTTCTACCTTATTCACCAAATCATCGTGCACACAGATATCTTCACAGCTCTCCGCATGTTCTGCCGCTCTATCTCTCTTCATTTAAACTCCTTTCATATGAATATCTGTTCATATGTTCATATTATCACTTATAGATATTTTGTCAATAACAATAAATAATAAAAGGCAAATAACAAACAAATGTTATCTGCCTTTTAGCATATCTTTCTAATCCGGATTAATAAAAAATCCTTTGCTTTTCTTCATAAAATCCCCTCTTTAAGAACTATTTCTGTGATAAAATACCTTAATCGTTGCTATCACTATCAAAACCGTCATAATCGAAAACAATATAATACCAATAATTAAACTCGGAGGTGCCCAGACCGCTATAGTGTTCCAACTACTTGCTAAAATAATGGGCATTAGTATAAGCATAGTAATCGTAAGAATAACACATATAGATGCTAAAATTATAAAGAAAACATAATTTACTTTTTTAAACTTATTAAATAATAACATGAATAAGAAAAGTAAGATAACTATTACTGAAACAACAGACACTACTGAAAATACTTTATTGAAAACAGTCCAGACATCTGAAGAATAGGAAACAGATTTTCTGTTTGTCAACATATTGAAAATACTCCGAGCGAGGTATTCCGTACTTGCAGACAAGTTAATATTTGTTAATATGCATACTCCTGTATCTGTTTCTTTATCAAATATCACATAAGAAGAATAATTAGGTGTTCCTCCGCTGTGGTAGATAATATTATCTGATGTCACAAGCCACCCCGATGCATATTTATCCCCTGATGTTGTCATGCAATCACTACTTGATAAATGGGATGTGCTGACAGCGGTTTTCAAATCAGAGGGTATCTCTGTCAACCCCATTTGTACCCGCATCCATTTTGCCATATCTTCTGTATTGGATATTATATATCCTGATGGAATTTTTCCGCTAATAATCGGGACATCATAATCCTGTGTTGTAAAAAAAAACGGTCTACTTCCATTAACTATTTTTCCACTTTCAAATGCCATTTCAGGATTTACATAAGTATTATTAAGCCCGAGTGGTTCCAATATGTTCTCTTGCATAAAATTAGTATATGTTTTCCCAGATACCTGTTCAATAATTGCACCGAGCAAATTATAATTAATATTGGAATAGTTATATTGGGTTGAAGGCTGACATCTAAGATTTGCTCCGTTAACTAATTCAACTTCGTCCAAAATACTCATTTCCTGCGATGGAGTCGCAAACTCAGCTTCCGAATTGGTAAATCCGCTTGTCTGGAATAGCAAATCTGATACTTTGATTTTCACTTCAGTGCCCTGATAAAACACATGAAAATTCGGAAAATAATCACTCACATAGTCATTATGAGAAAGTTTACCCTGCTCTTCTAGCAGATTAATGGCAAGACCGGTAAAGGCTTTTGTATTTGATCCGATCTGATAAAGTGATTGACTGTTTATGTCAGCTTGCCCATTTTTAGAATAATTAAAAAAATCTGTTAAATCTCCTTGCACTACAGCTACACTGCAATCCGGAATTCCTGATTTTTTGGATATTTCATCTATCAATGATTGTATTTTAGCATGGGAAGCAATATTCATTTCTGCATCTAAAGAACCTTCTTTACAACCATCATTAATTGTAGTAGCATTCAGTTTCTCATCGTTCTGCGAAATATGTTTGACAGTAATGTTAATCACTCCTACAAGCATTGACAATACAGCAATGATTATGATTACAACACAGATATATTTATTCTTTTTCATTAAACAGGGACTCCTTTTCTTATTATCTTTAGATATATTACTTATTATATCATTATTTACCATATTATTCCATATTCTTCTACTCATTAATATAATCTTTCCCTATGCGCTCCTATGCGCTCTTAATATAACGACAGAAAGACAGTCCAAGACCATTAAAAAAGAATACCCTTTTAGGATATTCTCTTTTTATATATTTACTGTTTATTAATACTAATCAACGCCATTCTTTAATTAGCATTCAATTTATTTCATTAGTCCACCATGAAAATAACATTCATAAACCTTTAGATTATTACAATAGATTTCTTCATATCCTTGAAACCAGTTAATATCACCATTTACTTTAGACTGATATAAATATTCACCCGATTGATAATAGGCTGGTCCGCGGTATGGCATATCCTCTTTCGCAGCTCTTAAGGCTTCTTTTAGAAAATTGCCACTAAATTTTTCATCAAGTACCCTTCCTACATAATTCATTGCATAAACCGCTTTCCCTTTTTCCCAAATAGCCTCTTCGCCAGCAAATTGTTCTCCTCCAACATATGTATCATGATAGGTAAAATCACCTTTTTCGTATCTAAAGTCATGTGAATCTAATCTGGTAGAAGAAACTTCATTCATAAATGCTGCATATGTATTTGCGTTAGCCTCCAGTCTAAACCAAATCAGCTTGTCAACATCACTAATTTCTACATTAGGAATACTTACACTACACTCTTGGTCTTTGACTAAATAATCAACTGTTACATTCATAAGTTCACTTATTTGTATAAGATTTAGAATATCAGGATAAGCTTGACCGGATTCCCATTTTGCAACTGCCTGTCTTGAAACATTCAGTTTCTCTGAGAGTTCCTCTTGTGTAAATCCTTTGGATTTTCTTAATATTTGTAGTTTCTCTGAAAAAATCATAACATTTACCTCCGTTTCATTTTCATAAGATAATGTTACAGTATTTATTATTTGTAATCCATAATCCAAGAGTTGCATATGTTCTACTTGTAGTTGC
>CAZQTM010000274.1:0-3011 GCA_964595855.1 uncultured Lachnospiraceae bacterium
AAAGAATACCATCCGACAGACAGACATCCGTTCTTTATGTTGTTGGAATGTTTGCTTTTGTATGATGAAGTGGTGCTGCCTCAGATATTGCAAATTGCGAAAGAAGGTCAGTATGATATGATTATTTGTGATTCCTATTTCGGAGGGGCTTGTTTTTTAAAACAGATAGTTAAAATACCGGTTGTGTGTTCCCACTCTTCTTTTGCTATGAGTCAGACACCGATACCAGAGAGGATGCTTGTACCAGGCTTTCATCCTCAATTGGATCACTGCTATCAAATATTAAAACGAATTTGTGAAAGCTATAACATTGAGGAACCTTCATTGGAACAGGTTTTTACAAGCAAAGGAGATTTGAATATTGTATACACCACTTGTACTTTTAATGGAGATGAGGGGGTACATGAACCAGACTATTTATTCAATGGTCCGTCCATTGACCGGCTACAGGAATCATCCGATTTTGATATTTCCATGATAGGCGACAGAAAGCTTATATATATCTCGCTTGGAAGTCTGAATACAAATTTTGTGGATTTTTATAAGATATGCATAGCGGCATTTCGTGATACAGATTATTATGTATGTATGTCCATTGGGAAGATGTGTGAAGTTTCACAATTAGGTGAAATTCCAACCAATTTCTTTGTAAAGAGTTTTCTTCCTCAGCTGGAGATTTTAAAGTTGGCTGATGTGTTTATCACTCATGCAGGTTTTAATAGCGTGAATGAAGCTTTATACTTTGGAATTCCAATGCTTGCATTACCTCAGGTCAATGACCAGCATATGGTGGCCAAACGTGTTGCATCAATGCAACTGGGAATTACAGAGAACCTAAAGGAATTATCTCCAGAAATGTTGAGAACAAAAATAGAATCACTTATGATGGATAGGAAAATCAGAGGAAATTGTATGCAAATCTCTCGGGAAATGAGAAGTTCTGCTAAGCTTGAGCAGACAGTAGGGAAACTTGAGAAATATATTGAGGCATGGAAAGAGAGGAATAGGAATGGCTTTAAAGAATAAATCCATGTATGCTATTTTGGGCATTTTGAATTTGTCACCAAGTACCGGATATGATATAAAAAAGTACAGTGACAAGGTTCTATCTGGCTTTTGGAATGAAAATTTCGGGCATATCTATCCAACCTTGAAAATGATGCTGCAGGATGGAATGATTGAAGTTGTTTTCAGAGAAAAAAATGAAAAGAAAGTTTGCTATGGATTAACCGAGAAGGGAAGGCAGGAGCTTGAGACATGGCTTTTGGAAGAGACTATACAACAGCCAATGCGTTCTGAATTCATGCTGAAATTATTATTTTCAAGCGACCAGCCGAAAGAAAATGTAATCCGGATGCTTGAAAATTATAAAGCCATCCATGAAAAGAATATAGAGAAGTATGTTGTAATGCAAAAGGAGTTGGAACAGGGCAACCAGAAACTTTCAAAGGAGCGTGTATGTTTTAACAAAGCGGTTCTTAGAAGGGGTATCATATCCGATGAGGCTGTTATTCATTGGTGTGATGAAACGATTGAAGAATTACGGAACTCTTAAGCAAAAAGAATAACTAACAGTTTTTGAAATGATAGAGGTATTATGCAGATATTAATAGATGCGGATTCCTGCCCAGTGGTGGGTATCGTTGAAAAAATAGCAAAACAGAATAGTATTTCGTGCATGCTTCTTTGTGATACAAATCATGTGATTAATTCCGATTATTCACAGGTAAAGATTATAGGTGCCGGAGCAGATGCAGTAGATTTTGCTCTAATCAACATTTGTCATAAAGGGGATATTGTTGTATCACAGGATTATGGTGTTGCTGCTATGGCTCTTGGTAAAGGTGCCTATGCTATTCATCAAAGCGGAAAATGGTATACTAATGATAATATTGACCAGTTGCTTATGGAGCGTTACTTGGCAAAGAAAGCTCGAATGGGTAAGGGCAAACATCATTTGAAAGGTCCATCAAAGAGAACGGGAGAAGATAATAAACGGTTTGAGGATTCTTTTGTCAGACTTGTAGAAAAGGCAATAAGTGAGGTATGAATTATGGTATTTTTAAAGAAACAAATTAATTGATATAAAAAGAAATCTAGGAGGACCATGAACATACAGATTTTTGGTACAAAAAAGTGCAATGATACAAAGAAAGCTGAACGCTATTTCAAAGAGAGAGGTATTAAATATCAGTTTATTGATATGAAAGAAAAAGGTATGAGCAAGGGAGAATTCACTTCTGTAGCTAAGATTAACGGTGGGATAGAGAATATGATCAATCAGGATTGCAAGGATAAGGATCTTTTGGCCTTAATTAAGTATATAGTAGAAGAAGACAAACTCCAGAAAATTCTTGATAATCCACAGGTAATCAAGACACCGGTAGTTAGAAACAAAGAGCAGTCAACACTAGGTTTTAAGCCTAATGTATGGAAGGAATGGAATTGAGAAGGTGGTCAGACCTATAATGAAGGATATTTTTTTCCTGAATCAGAAAGGTTAAGCATAATAAGAAAAAGGAAAGGTAGTATAGCATGAATCAGAGTAAAGTAGTCATTATTGGCGCAGGAAATGTAGGCGCTACCACAGCATTTTGTATGATTAACCAAGCAATTTGTGATGAGCTGGTATTGGTTGATATTAATCAGGATAGGGCATACGGTGAAGTTCTAGATATGCTTCATTCTATGGAATTCATGGGAAGAAAGATTAAGGTTCATACAGGAAACTATGAGGAATGCAGGGACGCAGATGTAGTAATTATTACAGCTAGTGCTCCTATGTCAAAAGATCTGAATGACAGAAGAGTGCTGTTGGACAAGACAAAAGGAATTGTAAAATCGATTGTAGATAATATTATGAGTTCCGGATTTGATGGCATTATTCTTGTGGTATCCAATCCTGTAGATGTTATGACAAATTATGTATGGAAAATCTCTGGTCTACCAGTGCAACATGTTATTGGAAGTGGTACAACACTTGATACAGCACGTCTTCGTTATAATATTGG
>CAZQTM010000275.1:0-2981 GCA_964595855.1 uncultured Lachnospiraceae bacterium
AGAGCTTTAGCAATTTCTTTAGTGGCGGTACTTACCGTAGGTTTATTAACAGCTTGTGGAAAAGCAAATACCGCCCCGGAAGAAACATCACAGGATGTACAGGAAACTACAGCAGAGTCACAAGAGACTTCAACTGAGGCAGTAGTTGAATCAAAAGGAAGCATTACAGTAGCAGCAACTAGTGTTCCTCATGCAGAGATACTGGAAGCAGCAAAATCTATTCTTGCAAAAGAAGGATGGGATTTACAGGTTACAGAATTTACAGATTATGTTCAGCCAAATGAGGTAGTAGAGAGTGGAGATTTTGATGCAAATTATTTTCAGCATCAGCCATATCTTGACAGCTTTAATGATGAAAAAGGTACTCATCTTGTAAGTGTTGCAAAAATTCATTACGAACCACTTGGAATTTATCCAGGAAAAGAAAATGATCTTAAAAATATTTCAGATGGTGCTGAAATAGCAGTTCCTAATGACACAACAAATGAAGCAAGAGCTTTACTTTTATTACAGGATAATGGTCTTATTACATTAAATGATGGTGTAGGAATTACTGCTACAGTTAATGATATTAAAGAAAATCCAAAGAATATCAAGTTTGTTGAATTGGAAGCAGCACAGATAGCAAGAGTTTTACCTGAAGTAGCATTTGGTGTATTAAATGGAAATTATGCATTAGAAGCTGGGCTTAGTGCAACTAACGATGCACTTGTCACAGAAACCTCTGATTCAGAAGCAGCTAAAACATATGCTAATATCATTGTTGTAAAAGAAGGCAATGAAGCAAATGAAGGTGTAAAGGCTTTAGTTGATGTATTAAAATCAGATGAAATCAAACAGTTTATCACAGATAAGTATCAGGGTTCTGTTGTTCCCTTCGAAGAATAGAAATAGAATTGTTTGATGTTAGGTAAAAGATGGCGGCAAAATGGTACAATGCATTTTGTCGTCTTTTCTTATCAAATTTGTGCCTACTTGCCTAATTCCTAGCAGTGTAGTAAGATATACATCAGACGTGAGAAAACTCGCGTTTGATATTTGCTCCGCGAGGATGCGCAGGAGCGAGTCTTGAATAGTATCAGTAAGAGGAAGGTGATTCTCGTGAAAATATCAACAAAAGGTAGATATGCAGTCCGTGTCATGCTCGATCTTGCAGTAAATAATACCGGTGAATATATTAAAGTAAAACAAATTGCAAAAAGACAGGGAATATCTGAAAAATATCTGGAACAAATAATTGCAATTTTAAATAAAGCTGGATATGTGAAAAGCGTGAGGGGTGCCCAAGGTGGGTATCGTATTGCAAGGGAGCCGGAATACTATACGGTTGGAATGATTTTAAGACTAACAGAAGGAAGTCTGTGTCCCGTTGCATGTCTGGAAGATCCCGTCAATGAATGTGAACGTTGTGATACTTGTGAAACATTAGGAGTGTGGAAACAGCTTGAAAAGGCAATCAATAATGTCGTGGATAATGTCACGATAGCTGACCTTGTAGAACGGCAACAAAAAAGAACGGAGAGCATGAATTATTCAATATAGTACAAAAATGAGGGTTATAAGTCAATGAGTAAGTGGAAAAAGCAGTGGTATCTTATTTTAGTAGAAATACTAATTTTTATGCAGGCAGCAGTATTCCTGCTTTTCGGAGATGAGAGTTATATAGCAGTTCATGATAATTTGGATTTGTTTGTTGCACATTTCAAGATAATGAAACTGAATCACGCATTTTTTTCGCATAGTGCAATTCTGCCAATGGTAGGTGGTGTAACCAGGGATGCATTCGGTTCAGAATTCTCCCTGTACAACATCTTATATTTTTTACTTCCAAGTTTTGCTGCATATATGATTGGATATGCATTAAAAATTGCAATAGGATTTAGCTCTGTGCTAATTCTTGCAAAGGATATTTATAAGGAAAAGTATCAGGAATACCGCCCTATTTTAACTATTATTGCATTATCATTTGGCTTAATACCTGTTTTTCCTACATATGGAATTGCATTTACTTCGGTTCCACTGCTAATATATCTGTTACGTAGAATATATAGTAAACCCAGTTTGCCTCTTTATATAGCGGTGTTTTGCTATCCATTGATTTCATACTTTTCATATTTTGGATTTTTCTTACTAGCCTATATGGTCTGTGGTGTAATCATACTTTGGATGAAAGATAAGAAGTTTCCCAAAACAATCTTTTTATCCATGATATTACTCACGCTGGGTTATGTCTGTTTTGAATATCGCCTTTTTAAAGAGATGCTTTTTAGCAATACCGTAACCATACGTGGAACAATGATAAATGCAGATTTAACTTTTGCAGAAATGTTAAAGTCAATAGGAAATGTATTTGTAAACAGCATTTTTCATGCACAGGATTCCCATTTTTATGTAGCAATGCCAGTTTGCATTGTGGGAATTGTAATAATCAATTATTCCTATATAAAACGTCACGAGTATAAAAAAATATTAGTGGATTCCTGTAATCTGACACTTTTATTTATCTTGTTTAACTGCATTATATATGGGTTATACGATTTGAAAGCTTTTCGTGATTTATTTGAGACATTATTACCGCCATTAAAGGGATTTCAATTTAACCGTACTCTTTTTTTTAATACATTTTTATGGTATGCATTATTATTTTTGGTACTAAAACGTCTATATGATACCAGAAAGAAAAGGTATCTCTATCTTGCTAATATAGTAGCAGTGTTTGCAGTAATGATTGTTATGTTTGAACCACAGGTTTACAATGATTTTTACTATACATGTTATGATAATGCATATAAAATTTTAAAACATCAAGACCCAAGTAATCTTAATTTCCATGAATTCTATTCGGACGATTTATTTAGTGAGATTAAGGAAGAAATAAACTATAGTGGTGAATGGTCTGTAGCATATGGAATGCATCCGGCTGTCCTTGAATACAACGGAATTTCCACTTTAGATGGTTATCTTGGTCTGTATTCACAAGA
>CAZQTM010000276.1:0-2969 GCA_964595855.1 uncultured Lachnospiraceae bacterium
GTGTCAGAACCAGGGGCTTGAATTTGATGCTGTTAATGATAATCTACCGGAAATTGTTGAATATTACGGAAGCAATAGCCGGAAGATTACCTGTGATTATTATATTGATGATAAAAGCTTACACTTTCCTAGTCTTCTTAACATCGCCCAGTAACAGTTATTTAAGACGTTATTTAAATGCACTACCCTGACTTTTACTTTATTATTCTATAATAGAACAACTTTTTCTCATATTAAAATTAGCTCCAACTCTTATTTCTAAGCATATCAGCAATTGTTTTGGTATCAGGTAATTGGTCTAACCCTAATATATCCATGAGATCAAACATTCGTGATCCCATAGGTGCTCTTGGTGAAATTTTAGGGAAATCTGTTTCGAAGAATTCATCTACAAAAAAGTATCTAGTTGAATCAAGTACATATTCATAACGCTTTCCATCTTCAATTGCCCTAGCAATCGATGCTTTTCTATCCTCAGTTAATTCGCCCTTTTCAACATTATATTCCAATTCTCCGTTCTTCAATACACCAGTTACAATAGCATTAATCTTTCCTACTGCTCTAATACTCTTTTGTTTATACAAACTCAGATAATCATGGCTACTGAATCCACGCTCTATATTGTCATAATACAAGTTTTCTTTCATATTGAAATCAAAAGTAGTTCCTGCAAGCTGCATTCTCATTTTTTTCCAAGCATCTGGAATTACAATCAATTTATCATTATGGCAATAGTCAAGATAATCGTCTAAAACATCTTGCATTTCATAATCTCTATCTGCAATAACATCCTGAATTCCTTGTGCCAATAGTTCAAATGTCGTATTAACATGAAGAATATTGGTTTTTTTCTCTTCATTATATTTATTTAATTCCTGATCAAATTTCTCTTTTTTCTTTAAATCCATTAGAACAGATGAAATTGTAATTAAAACTTTATACTCTTCATTTCTGAATTTACTTAAATGCCTAATTAATTGATCATTATAAAACCAATCTGTCATTTTAGTTTCAATAATTAATTTAAAACTTGGTTGTGTAATCGTTGCATCTGGAACACTTTCTTCACTTTTATCTTGAAGTACAAAAGCAAGCTCTGGTTCAAAAAGAATATCACCAAAATATTGTTCCCTTAATAGTTGAAAAAACTTATTTGATGAATAATTGTACAACCTTGATAATAGTAACATTGTGTTTGCTGTAGCTACGTCTTCGCCTTTATGATATCTCTGAAAATAATGTATTTTCAAACTAATTTCCTCCCATATATTGATTAATTTAATACAATTTAATCTTGAGTAGAATTATATTTTTCATGTTGTTCAAATAAATCCATGAGTTTATTTAAAAATGCATTTTTTATTTCTCGTAATGAATCAATTGGATAATTTTTAACATTTTCCAATTCCCTTATTTCCATTGAATTTAACTCATCAAATTCATCATATTTTTCAGCTGCTTGTTCTTTCAACAGGTTTATAAATGAAACCTTATCAGCCAGTGTAATTGGCTCAAATTCACACACAATATCAAATCTTGTCTGTAACTCGGGTGGAATCGTTTTTTTATATTCAGCCTCATTTTCAATATTAGAAGTAAAAATAATAATATAGCCCGACATATCGTACTCTCTTGCCAATGAATCTGTAAATTTTCCTTCCTCTAACAATTGCAAAAAATATGAGAATACTGGTCTATTCGTTTTTTCAAATTCATCACAAAGTAATACTCCAACCTTACTTTTACTTATTTTATCGCCTAGTTCACCATGTTCGCATCCAATATATCCTGCTGGACTACCTATAAGACTATTTAATGCATCTTGACTACTATAATTTTGAAAATTTATTTTCGCAATTGGTCCCTTATCATCTATTGCACATTTTAATAAACGAGCCACTTCTGTCTTTCCAATACCAGATTTTCCAAACAAAAAGATTGAAAATATAGGTTTTTC
Source organism: uncultured Lachnospiraceae bacterium (assembly GCA_964595855.1). Taxonomy (GTDB): domain Bacteria; phylum Bacillota; class Clostridia; order Lachnospirales; family Lachnospiraceae; genus RGIG8767. The sequence goes on from CAZQTM010000276.1 coordinate 1,958, forward strand.
CCCAGCATTGAACAATTTCACAAAATTTCTCAATCCACGAAACAATTCTTTTTTGAAATTATTATGTCCTACTAGGTTTTTTTGAACATATGAGTCCACATAATTTAAATCTGCATTAATGATAGTACTAATTTTATTGTCATCTTTTTCCTCAAATTCAGATTCATTTACTTTCTCATATAATTCTTTAATGCTTTTTTGATTATCAAAATATAGCGGAAAAAACTCTAATATCTTATCTGCTTTCTTTGTCTTTACAATATAATCTACTGTTTTATACATCCCCAAAAACTGTTCTGACAAATACAGAATGTTTTTATTATCTTCTATTGCAAATGCCAAAGATGTTAGATCAATACAAACTCTCATATTAGCATTTGTAGAATCTATCTCCTCTTTAAGCATTTCTGACGCTCTAGGAAAAGAAATAATAGCGATTTCATTTACATCACAATAATCTACAATCTTTAGCAACGTTTCATTATTATTGTAAGTATATATGGTATTTCTTGTGATTTTAGTATTCTGTTTTTTTCCTATTTCATTTTCTTCTGGAAAGAGATAATCACTTTCATCCAATATATATGGAAACAGCTCTAATGCTGCATTTGATACACTTTGATGTGCAATAATTGTAGTATCTTCGCCCATCTCATTCAAATTTACTTCTGCTGGAAGTATATCATTTGAATTTACAAGCACATGGCGAACTAATGAAGTTATATCAATCACAACATCTGCATTATATTCCAATAGTGTTTTGGTTTCAGCAAACACAAATGGATAAATTTCTTTTTCAACTGAATTCTGATATTTGTGCAATTCTTTTGCATTTCTATATAACATCAATTTTTTTGCCATTTCATCTACCTATTCTGCTAAGCCACATTCCAAATTTGTTCCACCAATGAATTTGTTTTGTTTGTATTTTCACAAAATTAACATCTTGAATAATTGCTAGTGTATCAACAAATGGATACATTCTCTCTATATTTTTTTTATTGCTTTTCTT
>CAZQTM010000277.1:0-2949 GCA_964595855.1 uncultured Lachnospiraceae bacterium
CAGGAAGACTTATGTCAGAAATCCTTTATCCCACAAAATTTGTGATTGAGCCGTTCTATTTCTAGTTCTTCTCGCACTTTATCACTCCCTTCTTTTTAATAGTTCTGCCTACTCCAAATCATATCAATATACTTCTCTATATCTTTAGCTTTCTTTTTCCCAAGACATACCTCTAGTAAAGGCACGAACAAATCAGCGTAGTAATCAATAGCTGCCTCTATTTCCTTGATTGCAAGATCAGCTTCTCGTTCTATAAAATCATACTTAAGCCTGAGCGAATAAGCTACATCACCATATGTATCCACATAAAATCTACCAAAAGATTTTGTCCACCAGTTAATGAAATTACAAGCTTTTATCGTCTCTAAGTATTCTGGTGAATCAATAACCAAAACCGTAGGACTAATAAAAACAAGTATATCCGCAAATGTATCTTCGAACTGGATTCCAGCCTGCAGCTCGTGAGTTAATGAATCCATCTTGAAAGTATAATGTAGTTCTGTTAAATTGGCCTGTTCTTTTTTATAAAGATATTTGAAATCCTTCTTCATTAAGGAGTCAACCTTCTTCATCATTTTTATCTTTTCCATAGTACCTCCTTATTTGAACATTCATTGTTATGGCAGAAACCACCTCATCATGATGTGACTGCTGCCATAACTACTCAAAAATTTATTACAGAAGAATGCGGTATACTGCTGCGCGGTTTCCCACAGTTCTCTTTGGTTTGCCACTTGGAAGTAAGACCTGTTCTACATTTACAAATCTACCCGGCAGACCAATTTCTTTTGCAAATGTCTTGCCTATTCTAGCCTTGACTACCTTAGGTTTTCCGGCATAAGTCATATCGATCTGTGTATAAGTATTTGAAGCAAGATTAAGATCAAATTCAGTTCCTGCATTTGCAGGATCTTTAACATAATCTGCGATCTCATCCAACACCTCGATTTCAAGTTGTGCCTCGGTTTTTGTATTTGGTCCCACCAAACCATAATATTTATTAAGAGCATCAACAACCAGAATGCCCACATTTACCCCCTTACTCGCTGCCTCGTCATTTAACTTTGCTTCGAGATCTGGCCCCGGAAAAAACTGTATCCTCATATATAATATTCTCCTTTCATTATTCCTTTTTCTTGATGAGTGGTAGCTACTACGCTCACCTTTCATGACTAATATACCACAAATTATACATGAGTGCAATACCCTGCGCTCATTTTCTTGTTTTTCCTATTTCTTATCCAATTAATTCTTTATCCGGAAAACAGGGCCTACATATACTTTTCACTTGAGGATGTCATGGAATTATTGAACTGTAAGAAGAATAAAGCAGTAAAAACAATCCAAGAATTAGATGGCGAAAATGGTATGGGTTTGATAGAAAAAAAGCGCCAAGGACAAGGAAAACCGACCATATTCTATGTAAAGAACTTCATAATAAATAATTCAGAAGTTGGAAAAACAAACTTCAAGACTTCCACAAAAAGGGATTCTGGAAGTTTGCAGGATAAACATCTAGAAGTTGATAAAAAGGCCACTAATAAGAATGATATAAATAATACTGAGCTTAGTAATACTGAATCTAATCATATCATATCTGTGAACGATGAGATTAGAAGGGATGATATGACAGATATGCAGGCATATTCTGAAATCATTAAAGAAAATCTTTATCTGGATATTTTATATGAACGTTATCCTTTTGATAAAGAGTTTCTAGAAGGTATCTATGATCTTATTCTTGAAACAATATTATGCAAAGGACGAACAATTATTATTGCAAGTAATGAGTATTCAACGGAACTGGTGAAAGGTAAGTTCTTGAAATTAAATTCATCACATATTGAGTATGTCATGGGATGTATGCAGAGCAATACCACCAAGGTAAAAAATATAAGAAAGTATTTGCTGGCCAGCCTATTCAATGCACCAGCCACAATCAGTGGGTACTATCGTGCAGAGGTAAATTTCGATATGCCACAATATGCCAGGACTAATTAATAGAATATGCCAACTCATGGGATTTGGTGAGTTGGCATAGATCTTGATAAGCTTACTTTTCTATTTCTTCCTCGGTTCAACAAACTGGAATTTACGAAGTTTTTATTCAAACATCCCGATCTTACTATTCTTCCTTCTCAATAATAAATTCTCTGCCCTCTCACATAGTAAATCATTCATTGTTTTTACAATTTCATATAATTGTTTTTCGCTTGGTTTCTTAGTCATTCTTTGAAAGTTAGCTTCTCCATTCTTCCAAGGGGTTATTTGTTTTTCAAACAATTCCAAACTATATTCTTCTCTATGTTCATTTATCCATTTATACATTTCAGGAAATTGTTCTTCTGCCCGTTTATAATAGATGTCTGGAAAATCATTGTCTTGATCATAATCACCTTTTCCGGGATGACTTTTCCATCCATTAAAAGTACGTGGAGCTGGCATAAAGTTCGCAATACAGTGCTGCCTTTCTGCTAATAAATCGAATTCTTCACGATATTTCTGTTGAATTATTTCTTCACCGTTTTCCATATCAGAGAGTATACTTTCACAGTCCCTTGTTGTTATGGATTTTTTATGAACTGCATCATATATTTTTAATATTGACCAACAATTAAATATTGTGTCTTGGCTTTTAGGAACATAACCATATAATTTTTCAGAAATCCAATTTGTTCTACCATTTGTGAGTGATGAATCAGGATGCCTTTTTTTTATGTTCTTTCTATACTGAAGCAAACCCTTAACTCCATATTCATTCACACTAGGATTTTCTGGCACTAGTTCGTTTCTATAACACTTAAGCAACGATTCTTTTGTTGAAATATCAATATCAATACGTTCCACAGATACTACCTCCTGTTATTAATTTCAAACATATATGTACAAATTCTAATTGAACAAAATCGCTGCGCGATGGCCTGCCAAGGCTGTGGCAAGCGATTTTTT
>CAZQTM010000278.1:0-1499 GCA_964595855.1 uncultured Lachnospiraceae bacterium
GCCAAAACATATGATGTAGACGGAATAACAATCTATGTTCCCTTAAATCAGGGACAGATTGGTTATAATAAATTCCCATCTTCCCCTATCATCCAAAATATTGAGATTAGGGGAAAATCAATCAAAGATGGATTTAGACAAAAAGGAGACTAATGCTATGAGTACAATTATGAAAACAGACAAAATATATGTGGCAGGGCACAGGGGACTGGTTGGAAGTGCAATCGTTCGCTCGTTACAAAGGAAAGGGTATACAAATATAATTGGAAAGACACATAGCGAACTTGATCTTATCAATCAGGCTGCTGTAACAGAATTTTTTGAGAAAGAAAGACCACAAGTAGTGGTACTGGCAGCTGCAAAAGTTGGTGGTATCAATGCAAATCAGACAACACCGGCTGAATTTGCTTATGAAAATATGCAGATACAGTGCAATGTAATAAAGTGCTGTCATGATTATAAAGTAAAAAAACTACTGTTTTTGGGAAGTACCTGTATTTATCCCAAAATGGCACCACAACCAATTCCGGAAGATGCACTTTTGACGGGGCCACTTGAGGAAACAAATGAAGCTTATGCAATAGCAAAAATATCAGGACTTGAGATGTGCAAGTTTTATAAAATGCAATATGGTGATGATTTTATCAGCTGTATGCCGACTAATTTATATGGACCATATGATAATTATGATTTAGAAGGCTCACATGTTATGCCGGCTATGATTCGTAAATTCCATGATGCAAAAGTAATGGGTAAAGAAACAGTTGAATTATGGGGAACAGGATCACCTCTTCGTGAATTCTTATATTCGGATGATATGGCCGATGCCTGCGTTTTCCTTCTTGAAAATTATAGTGGTTTACAGCATGTAAACATTGGGACTGGTAAAGAAGTAACAATAAAACAACTTGCTGAAACGGTTTTGAAGTGTGTAGGTTTTGAGGGCAAAATTGTTTGGAATCATGATATGCCAGATGGAACTCCACGAAAACTTACAAATGTTGATAAACTCCATTCGTTGGGTTGGACACATAAAGTTGAACTTGAGGAAGGTGTAGAACTTGCCTACAATTGGTTCAAAGAAAATGTTGATCATGCAAGACTTTAAAATGGATAACGAATAGTGAGGATACAAGAAGGGATAATCGGATGAAAACATATGGTGTAATTATGGCTGGAGGTGGAGGTACCAGATTCTGGCCATTAAGCAGACAAAAGAAACCGAAACAGTTTTTGAATTTATCAGGTAAAGATACTATGGTTATGGATACCGTCAATAGATTGTTAAAGATTGCAAACCCGGAAGATATTTTTATTGTAACCAATAAAATGCATCAGCAGTCCACAATAGAACTGACAAAAAGTGTTCTAAAGTCAGATCATATTCTGGGTGAACCAGATGCAAGGAACACTGCAGCTTGTATTGGATATGCAGCTATGGAAATCGTTAAGAAATATGAAGATGGAATTATGTGTATTGTTCCATCAGATCATTTTAT
>CAZQTM010000278.1:1599-2943 GCA_964595855.1 uncultured Lachnospiraceae bacterium
CAGGGTGATTTTGGCTGGAATGATGTTGGAAGTTTTGATGCACTTGAGCAGATATATGAGAAAGATGAAAATGGAAATATTAATCTTACCAATGCGATTTCGATTGATTCAAGGGACTGTATTATATGTGGAGATGGTAAGCACTTAATTGCAACTTTAGGGGTTAATGATCTTATCGTAACACAAACAGAAGATGTAATATTGGTATGTGATAAACATCGGGCCCAGGAGGTAAAAAGATTTACAGAGCAGCTTAAAAAAGCGAAAAAAGAAGAGTACTTATAAGTATAAAATGATAGAAAAATACAAGTTATTTTGGTGAAAGATAGTGAAAATATTCGAGCGGTATTATTTTACTAAAGGGGACATGCATGATAAAATTGTAATTAATCGCATAAAATGCATATTACTTATGTAATTTTATGATGTTTAGGGGAGTGTACAATTGATATAGGGGGAAAAAACATGCAGATTGTAGAGGTTTACCGGGATAATAAGTTGGAGAGATATGTAACACGACTTATGTTGGAATTAGGGGTTCCAGCTCATTTGAGAGGATATCAGTATCTTCGTGAGGCAATTGTTAGGTCGAAAGAGGATATGGAGTTAGTGGGAAGTGTAACAAAACTTCTATACCCGGAGATATCCAAAAAATTTCATTCAACAGACCAAAAAGTAGAGCGAGCAATTCGGAATGCAATAGAGGTATCCTGGGAACGTGGTAATACAGAGACTTTTGAAGAGATTTTTGGGTATAGTATTGGGACAGGCAAAACTAGACCTACAAATAGCGAATATATTGCAAGAGTTGCTGATAAAGTTCGTTTGGACTTTCATGAGTAAATGTGATAAAATATACACCTATCAATTGTAGGGTGGAATGATAATGGATATTTTGGGTATATTAGCTATTTTTATAACGCCATTTATGGCAGGCTATATGATGAAAGAAATTACAAGACAGAGGGAAACGAGTCAAATTGAAACATATTTGATTGGTTTCTTTTTTCTTTTTTTGCTACAAGGCATAATATTTTCAGGTAGTGTTTTTACAGGAAAAGATTTTACGTTTGCATGTCTGTGTATGCGTTATGCCTTAACTATCATTTATATCGTTGCTATCGTCATTATGTTTGTTAGATTGCTTCCGTCTATTAATAAAATAAAAAGAATACAGAAAATGAAAAAGAGCGAAATAACATTAACTTGTACCATGATTGTAGTATTCTTACTGCTTCTTTTGCGAGTATTATTAATAGATGACTGTCTACGTTTGGACATTATTAGTGAGACAGTAAGAACCACTATTTCTACAGGAACGATGTTTAAGTATCATCCTTTGAC
>CAZQTM010000279.1:0-2920 GCA_964595855.1 uncultured Lachnospiraceae bacterium
CCCTACTATGAAATTTATTACTTGGCTAATCCAGGCAATTATCAATCAGAAGCATTTTCAACTAATTTCTCTGGTGAGCTTACAAATTTTAATATTGAAAATATTAATAGCGATATATTTAGCAATAAATCAAATATGTTATGTTTTTTTAACTAGCTTCCGCAAGTTTCCTATTCAGCTTTTCTAAAGTATTCTCTAATCTGGCCATTTTGATTTTAATTAATTCCTTTTCGTCTATTCCAACTTTGCAAGGATCATATTCTATCTTCTTTTTTACGATGGTAAAGAATATTTTTGCAATCTTATGTGCAGTCGCAACATTTGCTTGTATACCTCCACTTTTAGCTTTCATTCGTCTATAATAATTTCCCATTTCACCCTTGTCACGTGATAACGGCGAAGCTGCAATTCTAAATATTTGGCCAACAGGATTTTTTCTCTTTGGCAGCTTACTTGATAATATTTTCCCTCCGGATATTTTATTATTTGGAACGAGATTGCACCAACTACAAAAATTTTCAGCTGTTTCAAATTTTTCTACGAAATCATGCCCGAGTTCACCTAACAGTTGCATTACTGCACTGTCTTTCAAGCCTGGGATATTAAAAACATTTACTCCCCACAAGCAATAAGCATACTGTTCAACATCAAATTTTGGAGCATTTTTAGAACGTGAATTCTTCTTTCTTTTATACCTATGTAAAGTAGAAAGATCGAAACTATCAATAACAGATTTATATTCATCCAAGAATGTTTGTATGACAATATCACATTCATTAATCTGTGACAAGATAAAGTCATAAGACTTCAGACTTTGTCTGAGAAGGAAAAGATGATCATCATCCCATGTACCTTCCAGTGAACGTGAGATGACTTCCTTATCTGCTTTACAGTTAGGATGAGCTAATGAAGCTAAATACTCAGGATCTCTTTCACCATTTAATATAGCTTCTATAATTTTACGGCCAGACAATCCGGTTATATCTGCGATAACCGTTGATAGTTTAATATTCATCTGCTCCATTGCCTTTTGCATATATTGTATATGCCTGTCAGCTTCTTGAAGAAGATTACTACGTTGCCGGGATATGTTACGTATCTTGCGTGCTGTATTATCTGGTTGGAAACATGGTTTCAGCAAGCCGTAACGGTGTAAGAGCATTAACCACTCAGCATCAGCGTAGTCTGTTTTATGACCTGAAATGTTTTTAACATCACGCGGATTTGCTAGCAGTACATCTATTCCTGAGTCTTTTAGTTTAAGAAACAGGGGAAGAAAATAAATACCAGTGGCTTCCATTGCAACTGTTGTTATCCTACAGGAAAGTAACCAATCTACTATATTGTTAAGGTCATCCGTGAAACATCCGAAGCGTCTATTATTATCTCCATCACGATTTTCCGGAACGCAGACTTGCATTTCTGTGTCTGCGATATCTATCCCTGCGGCATCAGGATTTACAATTGCTAGAGTGTTGCCATCTGAAGACTTTATAAGTTTAGCCTTTGCAGATTTTACTTTTGCCATACATTTTATTTTAAAAGATGAATAGAAATGCAAGCCTGTGGTCATACAAAATATTGTATTCTTCCATACGGCATCTAACGGCCATTTCTTATTTTACTGACCTACAGCATCATACTTTTAATTGGAATGCAAGTCCAATGGTAGTCTGACGTACTTGCTTGCAATAGCAAAAGTAATAGGATTGATAACATTATTTTACGCTCTTTTAGCAAAGCATAAACAGCGTAAAACTGTTCTTATGTTTTTTATTCGCGCTTGTGGGATAATACTTTTAAAAAAGACGCAAATTCAGAAGAGATTTGCGTGCCTTCAGCCATATGTTTCCAATTTCTGGAAACATATTTATTCTGTGTATGATTGAACCAGCGACGTTTCTTTATGTATAGGATACAACTGCGGCCTCTCATGGGGTAATCATACATGCGTACTTCCTCATAGAACCCTTTACTTTCCAGTTTGTCGTTTTTATATTCTTCAGGAGGATTATTTTTCTCTTCGAAATATATTTCAACTTTGTCGGTAAACTCATTAAATTGGACCATCTCGAAGTAGTCAAACATGCCATCAGGAAAGATAAAGCGAAGAAATGTATCGTAATTCATATATTTTTTGGCGCAAAGATAGCATATTAAGAATTAAGTCCCCTCAGAATTTCGGTATGATCCCTGAATCTTTTAATGCGAAGATCAAAGCATTAATGAGTCAGTTTAGAGGCATTGGAGATATAAAGTTCTTCATGTACAGACTGGCAAAGTTATATGCATAATACAGACATCAACAACTTAATAAATCCGCAAATCCCTTATTTAGTGTTAATATATAAAATTCAGATAAAGCTATGGTATCACATTAACCTTTTTAACAATACTTCTAGTCGAGAAACTCCCCAATGCTCCTCCTGAAATATTGGAAATCATATTACCATTATTTCCTCCCAAGATTGGATTATTTGATTTTGTGGAAGCCTTACATTGTTCAATATAGTTGAAATATATATAGTCTATCTGACTGATTATAGCAGTAATTGAATCTCCTGAGGTAACTATAATTGGCCTTTTTGGCTCATCATCACTACATTTTGCCTCATCTACTTTATCTACTAGGATATTCGTCATGGTTTCACTAACCAATATTATTACATCCAAATCATTCTTTCTTTCTATAAGTTTGGAATCAAAGGTCAACCATTCATTCAGGTTCAATGTTACTGGAATCCCATTTAATAAATAATTTATCAATAGATATTTATATTCTACAAAATCAGCTCCGTTTAGTTTTAAAGGGTATATATGATAATTCAATATCTTTTCTTGTTTAAAACTGATACTGTCAAGTTTAAGATGCGGAGGCATCTTTGATGTTGCAGAATAAGTCTCGGTATATCCATCTCCA
>CAZQTM010000280.1:0-2878 GCA_964595855.1 uncultured Lachnospiraceae bacterium
TATCCTCATTTCTGCAAGTGCCTGAATTTTCATTCAGGCACCTGCGTTATACCATTATATAATTGACAACTTTATAATTAATTATTGAATGGATTCTCAGAAGGATATAACATATCCTTAGGCTGATTAAATCCGATTTCATCAAGTTCTACACCAATGTATTTGAATACTTCATATAGTGCTTTTCCAAAATGTCCAAATGCAACTGCACCATGATGAGGATAATTTTTCTCAATTAATACATGGCGATAGAATCTTCCCATTTCTGGTATAGCAAATACACCAATTGATCCGAATGATTTTGTTGCTACAGGTAAAACCTCACCATGTGCAATATAGCCTCTTAATTTGCAATCAGCTGTGCTCTGTAAACGGAAGAATGTAATGTCACCTGGCATAATATCACCTTCAAGGGTACCCTGTGTTACTTCTTCTGGTAAAGCTCTTGCCATGATAAGCTGATACTTCATTGAGCAGGCAGATAATTTCTTTGAGCATGTATTTCCACAATGGAATCCCATAAAGGTATCTTTCAATGTATAATCAAATTTGCCTTTGATAGACTCATTATACATATCAGCAGGAACAGAATTGTTAATATCAAGTAATGTTACAGTGTCTTCACTTACACATGTACCAATAAATTCACTTAATGCTCCGTAGATATCAACTTCACAGGAAACAGGGATTCCCATTCCTGTCAGACGGCTATTTACATAACAAGGAACGAAACCAAACTGTGTCTGGAATGCAGGCCAGCATTTTCCTGCAATTGCAACATATTTACGATATCCTTTGTGAGCCTCTATCCAATCAAGTAATGTTAATTCGTATTGTGCTAATTTAGGAAGAATCTGTGGTTTCATATTACCAGTACCTAATTCAGATTCCATATCCTTTACAACATCTGGAATACGTGGATCATTTGCATGCTTATTAAATGCTTCAAATAAATCCAATTCGGAATTTTCTTCGATTTCAACACCTAAATTATATAACTGCTTAATTGGTGCATTACAAGCAAGGAAGTTAAGAGGTCTTGGACCAAAGCTTATAATCTTTAAATCGCTTAATCCAATAACACCACGTGCAATTGGAACGAATTCATGAATCATATCTGCACATTCTGCAGCTGTTCCTACTGGATACTCTGGGATATATGCTTTGACATTACGAAGTTTCAGGTTGTAGCTTGCATTTAACATACCACAGTATGCATCTCCACGACCCTGAACCAGATTATTGCCTGTTTCTTCAGCAGCTGCTACAAACATAACCGGACCATCAAAATGCTTTGCAAGTAATGTTTCTGCAATTTCTGGACCAAAGTTACCAAGATATACGCATAATGCATTACATCCCTCTTTTTTGATATCCTCTAATGCCTGTACCATGTGTATTTCGCTTTCTACTATACAAACAGGACATTCATAGATATCTTCACTGTTAAACTGTTTCTGGTAAGCATCAATTAATGCTTTTCTTCTGTTTACGGAAAGACTTTCCGGGAAACAATCACGGCTTACTGCTACAATACCTATTTTTACTTTTGGTAAATTCTGAAACATAATCTTTTCCTCCATATGATTTTATTTTAAATTGTAATATTAACACCCTTTAAACCATTAAATGCTCCCTCAATACATGCATCCTTATGAGCAATCAGCCACTTATTCTTAGCTGCTAGGAGTCTGTCCTCTCCGTCTTTTGATAAATCAAAATCTACATCGAAGTTCGTCTCTTTTGCCAAAACTACGATATTACGGAATGGTTTTCCTTCAACACTGCAAGGAGCATAATGCAATGTTGTAGCATACATCTCGTAAACTGTACCGGCAGGAACAAAGAAAGCCTCTATCTTATCTGTGTCATATTTAAAGTCATCTTCAATATCCTGCTGCTTCCCTAAAAGCAGTATCAAATCTGTTGAGGCTATCCCAATTTCAGAGCATCTATGATACTCAACCGCATTCAGCTTATTATTTGTTCCATTGCAATAACCTATCTGAACAGGTATTCCGCCAAAAAGCGAATTTTGAACCTCCTTAGCAACAGGAAGCTCCTCAAACTCAGCTACTGTTGGAACATATACTACACTATCAGTCGGAGCATCTGTCTGATTCAATGCCTCAATGAGTGATTCAACATTTACCATACCATTAAGTACCCTCCCATAGGCACGGTAATCTGAATCTGTAATTTTTTTAATACCCATATCCTTCTCCTTTCTAAAATGTTCTGCATGTCTACTTTTAATTTAAGTATATATTTATGGAAAAAAATCTACTACCATATTCTTATCTATTTAATAGCACTTTTTTGTCATTTATTTAAGTTCTATTGTTCTTTCTTATCTCTTTTGGCAATATGTTATATCGTTTCTGAAACGTCTTTGCCATACTCCTACTATCCGGAAATCCACAATCCATGGCTATTTTTCCTATCTGTTCCTTTGTATTTAACAGTCTTCTATATGCTTCATCTGCACGTAAATTCATTAAATAATCTTTATAGCTGATTTTTGCATATTTTTGAAACATTCTGGATAGATAGGTAAGCGAGAAACCAAATTGTTCTGACAGACTTTTTAAAGAGATATCCTCCATATAATGATCCCTTATATAGTCTGTTATTTTTGATAATTTCTCCAGACGTTTATATTCCTGTTTTCTCTCTTTATCAATCTGTTTCACTTTATATTTGCTTAATAATACATAAACAAGTTTATTAAAATCACCAAGCACATCAAAGACATAGGCATACTTCTTCTGCTCATATGCAAAATACATATGTTCTATTAATTCGATTAAATAGGCATCCTTTTCATATCTGGTACTCTTAAAGAAAATATCATCCTCTTCCCCATAATCTTCGAATA
>CAZQTM010000281.1:0-2851 GCA_964595855.1 uncultured Lachnospiraceae bacterium
TTATGGTACTATAAAAGACAGTTAAAAAATCTGTGAAAATTGACAGGGAGATAAGGTTGAAAGAAAATTTCAACCTGCAAGTTTGAGCTGCGCACAAACTTGAGCCATTAGCTGCTCCTAAAAATACAGTCGCAGCATGAGGCATAAAAATGGGCAGTGAGAATAAGAATTTTATTGAACAGATTATTGATAAGGATTTAGCAGAGGGTGTGTATGATACTGTTCATACCAGGTTTCCACCGGAACCCAATGGCTATTTGCATATAGGACATGCTAAAAGTATATTATTAAATTATGGCCTGGCAAAAGAATATGGCGGCAAATTTAATATGAGGTTTGATGATACAAATCCAACGAAGGAGAAAATAGAATTTGTAGAGTCTATAAAGAAGGATATCAGCTGGCTGGGAGCTGAATGGGAAGACAGGTTATTTTTTGCATCCAATTATTTTGATGAGATGTATGAGGGAGCTGTCAAATTAATAAGAAAATCAAAAGCATACGTATCTGATTTATCAGCTGACGAAATTCGTGAGTATAGAGGCACATTAACTGAACCAGGTAAGAAGGATCCGGGCGCAGACAGAAGCATAGAGGAAAATCTGACCCTGTTTGAAGATATGAAAAATGATAAATTTAAAGATGGCGAAAAAGTATTACGTGCCAGAATTGACATGTCATCTCCCAATATGAACATGCGTGATCCTGTCATTTATCGTGTTGCACATATGACACATCATAATACGGGTACAAAGTGGGTTATTTATCCTATGTATGATTTTGCTCATCCAATTGAAGATGCAATTGAGGGAATTACACATTCCATATGTACATTAGAATTTGAGGATCATAGACCTTTATACGACTGGGTAGTTAGGGAATTGGAATATCCACATCCACCGAAGCAGATAGAGTTTTCAAAATTATACCTTACCAATGTTGTTACGGGTAAAAGGTATATTAAAAAGCTGGTAGAAGAAGGAATTGTTGACGGATGGGATGATCCACGTCTCGTTTCGATTGCTGCTCTTAGAAGAAGAGGTTTTACTCCTGACTCCATTAAGATGTTTGTAGATTTATGTGGTGTGAGCAAGAGCAATTCTTCAGCAGATTATGCTATGTTAGAGTATTGTATCAGAGAGGATTTAAAACTGAAAAAGCCTAGAATTATGGCTACACTGGATCCTATTAAACTGATCATTGATAATTATCCTGAAAATGAGAGTGAAATGCTTACGGTTCCCAATAATCTGGAAAATGAAGAGCTTGGGACAAGAGAAGTTCCGTTTTCAAAGGAACTCTATATAGACCGTGATGATTTCATGGAAGAACCGGTAAAAAAATATTTCAGATTATATCCTGGTAATGAAGTAAGACTGATGTATGCTTATTTTGTAACATGTACCGGTTGTGTTAAGGATGAAAACGGAAACGTTATTGAAGTTCATTGTACTTATGACCCACAAACCAAGAGTGGAAGTGGTTTTACTGGAAGAAAGGTGAAAGGAACGATTCACTGGGTACCTGTTAAAGAGGCGGTCAAAGCAGAGGTGCGTTTGTACGAGAACATTATTGATGAGGAAAAAGGGGTATACAATGAAGATGGTTCACTGAACTTGAATCCCAATTCCATTACAGTTAAGAAAGACTGCTTTGTTGAACCTGCATTAAAGGGTGCCAAGGCATTTGATAGTTTCCAATTTGTACGTCAGGGATATTTTTGCGTAGATTGCAGGGATTCTAAACCTGATGAATTGGTATTTAACAGAATTGTATCGCTTAAGAGCTCTTTTGTATTACCCAAGAAGGAAGAAGCTTGAGTTTACGATAGAAGGTATAAGACCTAAAATGCGAAAAGGATGGAATTAGTATGGGAAATAGTATTTTTTCGGGATTAGAAAATTTGGGACTTGGTGACTTGGAGAATATTGATATATATAGTAATAATAACAATAATTCTGATGCAGATAACGCAAAAGAAGAGACAGTTCCTAAAATTAATGAAGAGGATATGTTATTTGATAAAACATTTGAATGTCCTGTTTGTAATACAGAATTTAAGTCAAGGACTTTAAGAACGGCAAAAGCACGATTATTAGGAACGGATATTGATTTGCGTGCTAAGTTTGAAGGAATTGAACCTCTAAAATATGATGTCGTATTATGTCCACGATGTGGATTTACAGCATTGACAAGATACTTTACGCCAATGCCATCGGTACAGAGAAAGCTGATATTAGAAAAGATTACAGCCAATTTTAAAGGCAAAGAAGAGTATAAAGCAACTTTTACTTATGAAGAAGCCATTAACCGATATAAGCTTTCACTTGCTAATGCTGTTGTGAAAATGGGAAAAGCGAGTGAAAAAGCATATATTTGTTTGAGAGCAGGGTGGCTTATCAGAAGTTATTCAGAATCACTGGCAGATGAGCAGCCTGTACAAATTGAGAAACTAAAAGAGCTGAAGGAATTGGAAAATGAATTCTTGAAGAATGCATATGAAGGGTTTATTAATGCTCGTCAGACAGAAGGATATCCAATGTGCGGGATGGATGAATCTACTGTGGATTATCTGATTGCAACATTAGCTATGAGATTTCAACATTTTGATGTTTCCTCAAAAATCATATCAAATATGTTAGTATCACCATCTTGTAATAAGAGGATGAAGGATAAAGTTAGGGATTTAAAGGAAGAATTAATAAAGAAGATGCATAATAGTAAGGCATAGACAGATTCTACAGGAGAGTTTATATGAACGAATTTACAATTGAACTTTCTGATAAGAGTGGGAAGCATCTGTATGAACAGATTTATGAATATATAAAAAGGGAGATTGTGGAAGGCAGAA
>CAZQTM010000282.1:0-2843 GCA_964595855.1 uncultured Lachnospiraceae bacterium
ATATCAAGTATTTTATATGCTACTGCATTGGGTTTCAAACCATCCTTGGCTGTAATTACTAAGGCAATTCCAAGCGGCAATCCAATTACATAAGCCATAATGGTCGAAAAAAGTGTCATATATAAGGTTGCCAGGGTTCCTTCCCATAACATCTGTATGATTGAACTATTCCACATAATCCGTTAACTCCTCCACAGTAAGATTTTTGCTTTTTAAATATTGGACCATCTTTTCTGCAACTGTTTCATCCTCAGGTAACTGCAGAATCATCTGTCCGTGCGCAATTCCATTAATATCCTTCGTATCCGCCAGTAAAATATTAGCAGGTGCCTTACATTCAAGCACCATATTACCAATTACCGGTTCAAACGAAGAATTCTCAGTGAATACAATACGGATACATCTTTTTCCTTCCATAATGGAATATTTATGTTCATTCTGATATACCAGTTTCTTAGCTGCCTGAGTTTTCGGATTATTGAATACTTCTTCAACTGTACCATTCTCTGCCAGTACTCCATGATCGATAATCGCTACATGGGAACAGATTTCCTGAACGACTCCCATCTCATGAGTAATAATAACAATGGTAATTCCATATTTTTCATTAATTCCTTTTAATAAGGAAAGTATTGATTTTGTAGTAGTGGGATCCAGGGCACTGGTTGCCTCATCACACAGAAGAATCTTCGGATTCATGGCTAAGGCTCTTGCAATTGCTACTCTCTGTTTCTGCCCTCCTGAAAGTTGAGAAGGATATGCTTTGGCTTTATCACTCAGACCAACTATCTCAAGCCATTCGTTCGCTTTTTTTCTGGCTTCCCTTTTCTTTACTCCCACAATTTCCATTGGAAAGCAAATATTATCAATTACATTTCTCTGCATTAATAAATTAAAATGCTGAAAAATCATCGCAATTTTAGTTCTTATTTTTCTTAATTCTTTATCGGAACATTCTGAAAGATTTTTCCCCTCGATAAAAACAGTTCCCGTGGTTGGTTTTTCAAGGTAATTCAGACATCGTACCAGTGTACTTTTACCTGCACCGGACATACCAATTATCCCATAGATCTCACCCTTCCCAATAGACAGGCTGATATCTTTTAAAGCTTCAACGGTGTTATCCTTACCTTTAAATGTCTTTCCTACATTCTTTATCTCTATCATGGCTTCCATAAACTTGCCCCCATATCTCAATAATAAGTCGTATTATATCACAATTTTATCACATGTTAATATAGAAATTATTATCTATGCATGTAAGTCATGGAAATCATAACATTTATTCTATTCTTCTGCAAATAATGGTGTAGAAAGATAACGGTCTCCAGAATCCGGTAGGATTACAACAATATTCTTTCCTTTATTTTCTTCCCTGCTTGCAAGTTGTATTGCTGCATACATAGCAGCTCCTGATGATATTCCGACTAAGATACCTTCTGTATGTGCAATCTCTTTCCCTGTTGCAAATGCATCAGCATCCTCTACCTTAATTATTTCATCATAAATTGTGGTATCTAACACCTTAGGAATAAAGCCCGCTCCAATACCCTGAATCTTATGTGGTCCAGGTGCTTCTCCCGATAAAACAGCAGAGGTTGCCGGTTCAACTGCAACAATCTTAATATCAGGTTTTACTGATTTTAGATATTTGCCTGTTCCTGTTATCGTACCGCCCGTTCCAACACTTGCCACCAGAATATCAATTTTTCCATCCAGATCCCTATAAATCTCCGGTCCAGTCGTTTCAAAATGTGCTAGTGCATTAGCATCATTATCAAACTGACCCATGATCACAGACCCCGGTGTCTCATTCTTAATCTCTATCGCTTTTTCAATCGCACCTTTCATTCCCTTTGATCCATCGGTTAAGACAATCTTGGCTCCATATGCTTTTAAAAGATTTCTTCTCTCAACACTCATCGTTTCAGGTAAAGTTAAAACAGCATTATATCCTCTGGAGGCAGCTACCGAAGCAATACCAATTCCAGTGTTACCGCTGGTTGGTTCTATGATTGTTGCCCCTGGTTTTAAGTTACCTTTTTCTTCTGCATCCTCAATCATTTTTAAGGCTGCACGGTCTTTTACACTCCCCGCTGGATTAAAATACTCTAATTTTGCAAGTATGCTTGCATTTTTTATTCCATTCTTTTCCATTAAATTGTTGACTTGCAAAATTGGGGTGTTTCCAATCAGTTCACTTGCATTCTTCTTTACATTATTCATCATTATTCTTCCTTTCCTGATAAATCAATTTTTATTAAATCTAGATTTAGTTCAAATATTATTTTTATTTCCTACCATATATATATGAATGTTATGAATTGAATATTACCATTTCATTCCTAGTATGTCAATAGGCTTTATAAATAATTATTTACATTCGCCAAATGTTCAAATAAACTTGACACTTGGTTCATTGTTCGCACATTAAATAAGAGGACGAAATCGAATGATTTCGTCCTCTTTTTTATAGCTTACTTATCTTGCAACAATAACGGTCCCAGCCTCATCATTTAAAGCTTCTGCCGCAAAATCCAGTGAAGTTATGATAACTCTTCCGTCCGGTACCTTGGTTAAATATTCAATGGCTGCTTCAATTTTGGGTAGCATTGTTCCAGCTTCAAATTGATCTTGCCCAATCAATTCCTTTGCCTCTTCAATTGTAAGATGATGAATTGGCGTTTCATTTTCTTGCTTATAATTCTTATATACTTGCTTTACACTTGTAAAAATAAACATTTGATCCGCCTTTAAGTCTGCTGCCAGCTTACCTGCAATACAATCTTTTTCTATTACTGCAGAAGCCCCACGCAATGCTTCTTTTTGAACGATAACCGGTA
>CAZQTM010000283.1:0-2839 GCA_964595855.1 uncultured Lachnospiraceae bacterium
GATACCAACCATATTCCCACGGACAAAGCATATGCCTAAAATATATTACTATATCCATTACATTGCTGTTTTTAAATATAACCCAACCAAATAAAATTACTATACTTGAATAAATGTGCGCAAAAACCCTATGCCTACTCAATATCTTTTCTACTCCGACTCTTTCGATAATCAGAAAAAATGCATAATATAATCCCCAAATCACAAAGTTTAAATTGTCTCCATGCCATAACCCTGTTAACAAAAAAACAATCAAAATATTAGAATATGTCCTTATTTTTCCCTTTCGACTTCCTCCCAGCGGGATATATACATAATCCCTAAACCATGTGCTTAATGATATATGCCATCGTCTCCAGAAATCTCGAACCGAAGACGCTATATAGGGATAGTTGAAATTTTCAATTGTGTTAAACCCTAACATCTTTCCTATACCTATTGCCATGTCTGAGTAACCAGAAAAATCATAGTATATTTGCAAGGAGTAAAGTAATGCCCCTAACCATGCTTCCCCACACGAGAATAATGCAAAATCCTTCTGAAACAATATATCAAATCCTTCTTCAAGACAACTTGCTATAAGTACTTTTTTGGCCAATCCATACGAAAACCTTTGAATCCCCAGAATAATGTTTTGGACACTCATCTGTCTATTCAATAATTGTCGTTCAAAATCATGATACTTTTCAATAGGACCAGATATCAGTTGCGGAAAAAAAGATAAATAAAGTGCCAACTTAAATATGTTCCTTTGCGCTTTGTTTTTATTCAAAAATACATCTAAAACATATGAAATAGAACGAAATGTAATAAAAGAAATCCCTAACGGAAGTACAACATTCACTATCTTCAATTCAGGTTCCATAATCAATTTTATTATAGAATTAAAATATTTAAAATATAAAAGTAATAATAGATTTCCGCAAAGTCCTAACAATAAAATGAATTGCTTGTATTTTACACTCCCCCCTATGCAAATGCCTATAATCCAATTCACAACAATAATAAATAGAAATAGAACAAAATCAGAAGGTGCATTCCACGCATAAAAAAACAAACTCGCAACAAGAATAAACATATTGCTGTATTTGGGCTTAATAATAAAAGAAAAAAGGATAACGCAGGGTAAAAATGACCATAAAAAAAGAGGGGAATTAAATTGCATAACGTCTCCATTCTTGCATTTTTTATAGAGTCAGTGACAATTTTTCTGTAAATATCATACATACAAGCATTAGTACTGTACCAGACAAAACAAAACATCTCCAATGACTTTGGAATTTATTATATCAACATAAAAATCAGCAGAATTGTAAGCCATACAACCATACAATAAGTGCCTAAATACCTACCTACTATAACAAGCCACTCTGAGGCATTCATATGAATTGAATCCATAGACATATAAAAGCATCATGGCACATGCGTATATTACACTCTTCTATATGTTCCCCAAATCAATTTGCTTGGTAATCCAAGGAATGACTTCATCCAAAGTCGTGCTCAAATCAGTATCTGCAGAAAATCCAAGCAATTCGCTTGCTTTCTCTACCGATGGTACACGCTTTTGAACATCATACTCATATGCCGGATCACTAACGAAAGAAATAGGTCGGTCTCCATTCAACTTCTTCCATATCAAAGTTGACAGTTCTTTAACTGTTGTCGAAACCGGAGTCGACAGATTAAAATCCTCGTTTACCGCCTTGTCACTTTCAATACACATGCGAATACCACGTGCCAGATCTCCACCATAAGTATAATGGCGAATCTGCTCTCCTGAACCAAGTATGTGCAATGGATCCTGCCCCCTATATATCTTCTGCACGAGATCAGGAACCACATGGCTCATGGCAAGTTTGACATTGCCGGACATAATCTCCTTCTCATTCTTAGCACGCTGTTCACCCGTTCCCACACAGTTGAACGGTCTGATGATTGTATATGGGAGTTTATACTGTTCCCACGCCCCCTTTGCAAAATACTCACAAGACAGCTTCTGGAATCCATAAGTTGACATTGGTGGCGGACATGCTATTTGATCCCCTTCTTTACTCGGATATGTCTTTACACACTCATATACCATAGAAGAAGATAATACGTTAATCTTCTGCAGATGCTTTTCCTGATGTGCCCATAATGCCGCATCAAAGGTTGATGCTGTGATTCTCTCATTTTCAGCATACAAATCATAGGCATACTCATGGAAATATGTAATACCGCCTATCATAGCCGCAATCGCAACAACCTGATCACAATCTTCAATCAGTTCTTTCATTAACTTTGTATCCTTGACATCCCCCTCTACGATACTATAATTAGGATGCTTATCATAACTCTTTTCCACATAACCATACTTACTGTAATTGTCTATTCCGACAACCGTATGTCCCTGCTTCAATAAATCGTCTACCAAATACCCTGCAATAAATCCTGCTGATCCTGTCACTAAAATTTTCATTATATCCTTCCTCCGTTTCCAAATACATTCCAAATATCCACTACTTTTTTGTCAAGTGCAACCTTCAATTCCTTATAGCACTTATGTGGTGTTGCTATGATAATAATTTCACTCTCATCCACCAATTGTTCTGCTGATACAAATGTTGAATCCTTTACATACGGATCTGAGCAAAGTGTTTTTCTTGCTTCAAATTCAGATATTTTCTTTATCTTGTATGATAAAGATTCACGTATATCATCACTTTCCGCCTTAAACGACATACCAAGAATACCTACTGTACATTTTGATAAATCATACTGGCTCTTTAATTGCTTAAACACATAATTAGGCAATGCCATTTAGTTAGGCTTAATTCAATTTAATTTTAGTGGTTTT
>CAZQTM010000284.1:0-2814 GCA_964595855.1 uncultured Lachnospiraceae bacterium
GGTAATATACTGCAACAGTTATATGTATTTTTTGATACGATGATAGTAGGAAATTATGTAGGTATCAATGGCTTAGCAGCGCTAGGAGCAACAGAATGGTTGATTTTTATGATCGTTAGTGGGGCACAGGGAATAACTCATGGTTTTTCTATCGATATGGCTCAAAGTATTGGAAAAAAAGATGAAATAGAACTTCGAAAATGTATTGCGCAATCTACAATCTTAAGTATAATCATTTCATTATTTATAACGATAATTGGAATCAGTTTTAGTAAGTATATTTTACTCTACATGAATACACCGGAGGAAATAGTTACATTATCAATTCAATATATTAATATAATTTATTTCGGGCTAATAATTTCAGTATTCTATAATTTAATTGCTTCGATATTAAGGGCATTTGGAGATAGTGTTACTCCTTTGAAAGCATTAATTAGAGCATCTGTTATTAATATTATCTTGGACTATTTTTTTGTAGCATGTTTAAATTGGGGTGTAAGAGGAGCAGCGGGCGCGACAATTATAGCGCAAGCCTTTTCATTTATATACTGTTTAAAAAAATTATCTAAGAATAGTATTTTACATTTTACATATCAAGATTTTAAAATTGATTATAAAAAATGTTGGAACTTACTTAAATTAGGAATACCACTAGGAATGCAGAATGTTATCATTGGTGCGGGTGGGGTAGTTGTTCAAACAATTATTAATGGATATGGAACTGTATTTATTGCTGCATATACTGCAGCTAATAAATTATATGTTTTGTTAGAAATTGGAGCATCCTCGCTAGGGAGTGCGATGGCTACATATATGGGACAGAATATTGGTGCAGGAGATATAAATAGAGTAAGAAAAGGAATGAAAGTTTCAATATTATTAAGTATAACAGTAGCATATATAATGTCGTTTATAATGTTAGTTTTTGGAAAGATAATATTAGCTTGTTTTATATCAGCGGAAACAACTGTAGAGGGATCTGCAATAGCTATTGGCTATCAATTTCTTATTGTTTTATCAATATTTTTCCCTCTTTTATATATATTGTACGTTTTATATGCGGGAGTACAAGGGATGGGATATACTTTTCTGTCAATGATTTCAAGTATTGCACAACTTGTTATGAGAATACTGTGTGCATTATTCTTAACAAGGATAATAGGATATTATGGGTTCTTCTGGGGAGAAATATTTGCGTGGATTGGCTCGGATATCATATTGTTGATAGCATATTTTGGTGGTATTAAAAACAAAATAAGCTAAAATCATATTGTCTATGTAATATTAGCGGAGAAAGAGAATGTTCATAATAAACCCGAAGAGCATATTAATGTAGCTAGCAAACGTATCGGATATCTAAATGATAGTACTATCATAGACTGTAATGATGAACTGTTGGAATGTCTTTATACAGCATCAATATTGATTATTAACACCGGCAACGAGGAGCGTATATATGAATTTAAGAAGACTACACCATGTAGCTATCATAGTTTCAGATTATGAAAAATCAAGGCATTTTTATGTAAATCTACTTGGCTTTAAAGTAATAAGAGAAAATTACAGAGAGGACAGAAGCGATTACAAGCTTGATTTAGAATTAGATGGTTTTGAATTGGAAATATTTTCAGGGAAAAATAATCCCAAAAGACCTAGTTATCCTGAAGCTTGCGGACTTAGACATATTGCTTTTTATGTGGAAGATATCGTAGAAACCATACATGAATTAAATTTCAAGGGAATTGAAACTGAACCAATCAGACAGGACGAATTTACAAATAAAAGAATGACCTTCTTTTTTGATCCAGATGGGCTACCCTTGGAATTACACGAATAAAATGATTTTATTTAAGATGACAGGATTGCTTAAAATAAGATGTTTATGATTTTATCTAAATGAAATAATAGAATTTGAGGAGGAATTGAATGAAAAAAATTAGTAGAGCTTGGTGTGAAATGCAAATGTATGAGAAGATATCATTTATTCTGGGGAGTATTTGTTCTGTAAGTGTAATTATATTGGGATTTATGCAACTATTAGATATATGGGTTAAAGCAATAAACATTTTTGAGCCATTATTAGGTGTTCTTATGGTAACGCAAGGAGTATTGCAATGGAGGAGAAATAAAACGGTAGCAGTATTTTCTTTGTGTGTAGCAATATTTATTTTTATCATTACCTTTATTATTTATTTTATTAAATGAAGGTGAAGTTTGTAGTGATTATGGAAAAAACAACTTACAATTTGTAAGGATTTGTGAAATTGTACAACATTGTAAATTTGCATGCAAATGATATAATATTACATTAAAAAATCAGCTAAAATACATATTAATAAATACATGATTGTATCATTTGGATGCAATTACGTATTTTTTTTTTGCAACTAAACGATATAATTAGTTGAAAATGCATTTTAACGATATAATAAGTTAATAAAATATAACAATAAATAAAATCTAAAAATGATACATACATTTCTAAGAAAGTCAGATAATATATGGGGTAAATCACAATTAGAAAGGAGTTATCATCATGGTACAATTATCGGAAAAAGAATTATCTTGTTTAAATGATGCTTTATCAGAAGAAGATTGATTAGTTAAAAAATTTCAGAAAATGGCAAATGAAGCAAGTGATTCTGAAATTAAATCTAAGTTTACTGAGATTGCAACAAAACATCAGGGACATTTTAATTCACTATATGCACATCTAAAATAGCAGGAGGAAATATCATGAATCAAACATTTTCTGAAAAAGAAATATTAGCAGATGCACTAACATCTGAAAAAGGGGCTACAAATAATTTT
>CAZQTM010000285.1:0-2813 GCA_964595855.1 uncultured Lachnospiraceae bacterium
CTCCATGAAATAAACATCTTTAATAGGTATTATTGTACCATCTTCCAAAAGTATTGTATTCTCATACTCATTTAGTTTGATGATTTTATTTGTAACAGACTGATACTCCCCACCTGATTTTTTTTCATCCTGCTTAAAATATGTGATACTTACTTTAGGTTGTTCCTCAAGATGTTCTTGTAAAATTAATAATTTCTCATCCAATAATTCCCTGCTGCTTTCATCTAAATCAATTCTTTCATTAGTTAACCTGGCAGTTTCTTTTATAGCTGCATCATGGCCTGTCAACGCCGCAAAAGGAGAAAACTGTGCAGCCCTGTCCAAAGCAGACATATGTGAACGTGTCATAGAAACATGATGAGGCATATTTATGATATCATCATATTTATGTTCATCCTCTGAACTTCTCATGCTTTATGACCTCCAATCTGTTTGTTTCTTTCTATCGTCATGGCCCCTTCTTCCAGATTCATTCCTTTTAGAATCGCATTCTTACCGAACTTTCTCTGTGCACTTAACATTGCTTCCTGAATTTTTCTCTCTTTTAAAAGTTCTGCCTGCTCATCTTCCCTCTGTTTTTGTAAGGTGGAATAATCAGTAAAAAGATCCATCTGCTCAAAACTATCTTCTTTATTAACTGAGCTTTCTTCTAACAAATGATTCGCTACAACATTAATTCTTCTAACCAACAGTTTCGCATCAACTATTTTATCAAATAATTCCATAACCGCTTCCATAATCAACTTTGTGGAAGATGTATGTCCCAAAAGATTTGCTGTCCCATGTGCATGCTTTGGCACCCTTCTGCCATAGTGGTCAATTGTAACTTCTCCAGAATAGGACTTTCTTATATCTGGATTAATTAAATTTTCAATATCATATCCTATTGTTAATACCATCTGATCTGTGACAAGACCTTTATCTACGAGATCAAGAACCAATAGATCTGTCATTTCTTTTACAATCAATTTACACTTTGAAAAAGTATATGGGCACTGCAGTACCTGTCCTGAGCTCAGACTATTATCACTTGGCTTATAAGCTTTCACCTGTGCAATCGTACATGGTTCAAATCCCCATGCATGATCAATAAGAAGCTCTGAATTTATACCAAATAATTGATATAGAAGATCTTCATTATGGTATTCGTTTTTCTCTCCTATGGAACATCTGGCAACATCCCCCATTGTGAATATTCCATTTTCCTCAAGCTTCTTTGCATACCCTCTTCCTACACGCCAAAAGTCTGTTAGCGGCTTATGGTTCCAAAGCTGTCTGCGATAGCTCATCTCGTCAAGTTCTGCGATTCTGACACCATTTTTATCTGGAGTTACATGTTTTGCCACGATGTCCATAGCTATTTTACACAAATACATATTTGTTCCAATTCCAGCTGTCGCCGTAATTCCTGTAACAGCAAGTACATCCAGTATCATCTTCATAGCAAGTTCATGTGCTGTCATATGATAGGTATCCAAATACTGGGTGACATCCATAAAAACTTCATCAATAGAATAAACATGGATATCTTCTGGAGCAATATATTTTAGATAGATATTATAAATGTTTGTACTGTACTCCATATAAAGTGCCATTCTGGGTGGTGCAGTAATATATCCCAGCTCTAATTCCGGATTTTCATCTAATTCATTCAAATCATAGGAACTTCTGACGAATTTTCTTCCTGGTGTATGCTGTTTTCTTTCCTGATTAACATTCTTTACCTTTTGAACTACTTCAAACAGCCTTGCTCTTCCGGGAATTCCATATTTTTTTAAGGAAGGCGAAACTGCCAGACAAATTGTTTTCTCAGTTCTTGTAGGATCTGCCACCACCAGATTCGTCGCTAATGGGTCAAGATTCCTTTCCACGCACTCAACAGAAGCATAAAAAGACTTTAGATCAATCGCAATATAGGTTCTTGGATTTTCACTTTCCATCTATCTGCCTCCTGTTGTTTCATTTTATAATTAATAAATTTAGCATATAAGTTACATCCATTTTTTTCTCTTAAATAAAATCAAATTAATGACCGTAATAACCAGACAAAGTGCTATAACCATTATATATCCATATTCCCATGTTAATTCTGGCATTCCTGTAAAATTCATACCATACCAGCCAGCGATCAATGACAATGGTAAGAAAATAACCGATACTACTGTGAATAATTTCATGGTATTATTCATATTGTAGTTATATGCTGCATCAAGTGCTTCTCTAACATGAATTAAAGATTCTGATAATAAAGAAGTATTATTCGCAAGTCGTTTTGCTTTTTCAGTAAATATTTTAAAGTATCTAAGATTCTCATCTTCAAAAATATAATTCTCGTTTTCCCAAATTGTGGAACCAATATCTTCTAATTGTGAATAAAATATTTTTACTGTAGAAAGATGTCTTCTCATACCATAAATTTCTTTATTTAAATTATTGTTTAATTTTCCGGATACAATAGCATGTTCTAAGTGCATAATTTTTTTCTCAGTTTCCTCTAACATCAATGCACCATCTGTTAAAAAGAGATCGTAGATTGCAAAAATCACTTTTTCCAAAGTAAGATTTTTTTGAAATCTTACAATACCTTCTTCAAAAATATGTCTTGTACTGCCATCTTCATCAATGATATCAATTAATATAAATAAGTTCTTTTTCATATAAAATCCGATTCGATCTCTTTTTTCAGAAATATTTTTAACATTTAAAATATGTATCATGCCAAAGCAATATGTATCGTACACATCCACATTTGTCCGAAAATGTGTCTGTGCTTCCTGACATTCATCAATCACAGATTGCTCTATTTCAAGTGC
>CAZQTM010000286.1:0-2811 GCA_964595855.1 uncultured Lachnospiraceae bacterium
CAAAAGATTTGGATGAAATGAAGATAACAATCCATAAAATTCAATGTGTATTTGCCGATATCACATCTAAACACTCATTTTTAAAAACAATTGATGCTTTAAAGGTAGAGGAACGCGGTTCTTTATATACCATTATTATTCGTGGAGACAAAGATGTTCTTCAGAATAAACTTTCCAAAGTAAATACCATTTTTTGTGAAATAATTCCTTTATCTCTTGAGGAAATCTTTATTAGTGAAACGGAGGTAGTCGGATATGATATCAAAAACATTATTTCTTAAAATATTACAGAATGATAGAAAAAGGAAACTCTGGATATTTATTGTCTTCCTTGTCGTTTTCATTTTTGTAAATCCAATTAGTTTATTAATGAAAGCCGATTATTTACTTGCAAATACCTTTATGTCAGAATTGGAAATAAAAGAAGCAATTAATAATCAGATTGATTTTTCTTATTTTGGTAATGTTATTATTCAAATAATATTAGCTATTTTTATGGGATATACTAATTATTCCTATTTGTTCAAAAGAAGAAAAGTTGATTTATATCATAGTCTTCCGATAAGCAGACCAAAATTATTTATCATCAATTATATAAATGGCTTTTTTTTCTTCCTGATAATAACAATTATCTCAAATATACTTAATATAATAGTCTTGTGCATAAAAGGGTTTATTAGTCAAACAAATTTATTAACTGTTGGATCTTCCTTTATTTTTTCCATTGTTTGCTTTCTATTATTTTATAACTTGACCATTTTTGCTATTATGCTTACTGGGCAGCTCTTAGTGAGTCTGGCAGCTACCGGAACACTAATTTTTTATACTTATATACTTCATCAATTATGGATAGGTTACCTTACTAATTGTATGCGTAGTTATTTTTTAACAGATATTTTTAATAAAAATACCCCACTACTACTTTCCATTTTATCACCAATTTACTCCCTTATGTATCTTTGCAGTGAAGAACATAATAAATGGATTCTCATCTTAAGTTTATTTGTGATACTAACGGGTGTATTCATATTATGTATTATTTTATACAAAATTCGTCCTTCAGAAAATACCGGAAAAGCACTGTGCTTTTCCAAAATTGAACCATTTTTAACTATTATGATTACCGCTCCTGCGGCATTATGTGGTGGAATATATGTGAAATTTGTATCTGATAATATCTCAATTATTTGGTTTTGGTTTGCCTTTTTATCATCTGCTGTAATTTGTCATTGCTTGCTTGAAATAATCTATCATTTTGATTTCAGGTCTGCATTGAAACATAAATTGCAACTTTTCATTTCTATCGCAATTGGTTCCTTAATTGCATTATGTCTTCAATTTGATTGGTTTGGATATGACGATTTTATACCAGAGAAAGATAAAATTGAATATGTCTCAATCTGTTTTAATGATATTGATATTGATATGTGCTTTTATGATATCAAGATGAATGTGGAATTTCCTAAAATACAACAGATTAATAAGCAGACCTACTTGTTAGAGAATATGAAACTATCTAATATAGAGGATGTTCTATCATTAGCGAATGTAGCAATAAGCCAATATGACGATGAAATACAATTTATGAAGAGATATGATTATAGAACCGAAATAGAAAGCATTCCACACAATAATTTTTCAATTAAGTATCACATGAAATCTGGTCGGGATATTTATCGGGAATATAGTGCCGATGTGGATTCAACATTACAATATCTATCAAATATCTACAACAGTAAGGAGTACAAATCTTATGCTTACCAGATAAAATCACTTATGGAAACTGATACTATTAAACATTTAGAAGGATATAGTATCTGGGGTGACAAGGTATTATCCATTAACGGCGAACAAATAGATGACCTTATGAATTCTTATTATGAGGATCTAAGTAAACTCACAATTGAAACGCTCCGCACAGAAACGCCTATCTTGCGTTTTCAGTCTAATAATGAAAAATCAAGATATAACGAAGCTGACCTTTTTGGTTATTATGTGTACCCATCATTTACCAATACTTTAAACAAAATGAAGGAATTTGGTGTATCAATGGAAAAACTTAATACAAAAATTGACATTAATAGAATCGAAAGCATTTGCGTTACTAAATACGATAAATCCTCTGATAACAGTTTTCCTTTACAGTATACCTATGAAGCCACCAATTCTAAGGATTTAAGTAAAATTAATGAACTTGGTTCAAAACTAGAGTTATCATCCTTTACTTACAGTAATAATGTCTTAAGACCTTATGAGGATGGTTATGAGTTTGAAATTAAGTATGTATTTAATGGTGGAATGGACATTACCAATTACGCTGTTATTCGTAAGGGTGATATTCCCAACTTTGTAATTAGTGATTTAGAAAGCATGAATAACGATAAATAAAAGATAAATACAAAACAGCCAGACTAGTGTATAAAAAGTCTGGCTGTTTTATTATGTATTACTTTAAAATAACATTAACGTTATGTACTTTATTATCATCAAGCAGTTCAATTTGTTCCAGCGATAATACCCACTCGGTACTGCCTTCATTTATTGGTCTTTCTATATCATTCAAGTGAACCGTATGAATTAAATATTCACCATAATTCTTGAAACTTTGATTGTTATATGTAATATTCCACTGTTTATTTGCAAAGGTAAGTTTGAGATTAGCTTCTCCATTCCTGTCAAACTGTTCACTCATCAGTTTCGGTGAAATCACAAGATTACCCAGTCGTCCTTTAGCGCCAAACATTTCGGTAATAACTGTTAGCATGTACCAGCTTGCAGCTCCGGTAAGATAATGATACATACCACGTCCTC
>CAZQTM010000287.1:0-2775 GCA_964595855.1 uncultured Lachnospiraceae bacterium
GGAAACCATGCCCATATCCCAAATTATTGTATGCATGTTAATCTCCTTCATTTACATTACTCATTTTTTTGACAGCAAACAAACCGTCTCCACATGCATCGACCCTACTTTGAGAACACACACTATTTACCTCGTCACTCACATGGGAATACAGTTTTTGAATATTTTCTTTCACCGCTTTACCAATCTTGAGGTCTCTTTGCGTCTTACTTTCAACCTTGTTTGATATACCTGTTTTGTATACAAAAGTTAGCTTATAAGGATTCTTATTTCCATCTTCATCTATTTCGCCAACTATGACTTTTTCTACAATACTTTCAAATACTGTTCTATCAAATTCTTCAAGTACCTGATTTGCTTCTAATGCTTTCTTAAACTCCATAGTTCTTCGTTTTAGAGTCTTTTCATTATCTGCTTGAAACTGAAAGTCCGTTCTATCATCTAAAAGCTTTTTTTGTTTTTGCTCTAACTCTTCCATCTTATAAGTATATGTTGCCTTATCAATCTGTTCTTCCAGTCGCATATCCAATAATTTTTTCTTTTTTACAGCTAAAGCTTCTATTTCCTTTTCTATTTTAATTATAGATTTTTCAACATTACTTTCACCAAGCGTAATCTCCACTCTTTGAATAAATTCATCTAAAACGTCTCTATTATCACCACATAGTAACTTGTATGACTTTATGAAGGCATCTTCTATAACCTTTTCAGGAAGTCCTTTACTATCTGGGCAATATTGCTTTCCTCTTTTTGTTCCTGTAACACATTGCCACATAGTTTTCTGATGTACTGAACTACTATGCCAGCTCCTTCTTGAAAGATTACTTCCGCAAAAACCACATTCAAGCATACAACTGAATGCGTACTGACGGCTGAACTTCTCACGCTTTCCTGATGTTGACACCATTTTGGATCGATTTTTTCCTCTTCGCTTCAGTATTTCCTGTGCTTTCTCAAATACCTCTTCTGAAACAATAGGTTCATGATGCTTCTTTATGTAAAACTGATCCTCTTCTCCAAGGTTGTCTAATCTTCTCTTTGAAATTGGATCAACCGTAAAGGTTTTTCCAAGCAATATATCTCCTTTATATTTTTCATTTCTAATAATACCAATCACCGTACTCTGCGTCCACAAATTGCCTTTTTTGCTTTTAAATCCAAGATTATTAAGCTCATTCTTAATAAGGGTAGCACCTTGCCCTTCAATATACATTTGAAAAATCAACTTTACGATTTCTGCTTCTTCCTTATTAACGTGAATAGATTTATCCGAGGCATCATAATCGTATCCCAAACATCCCTGAAACCCTATAAGTTCTCCTCGCTTCATTTTCATCTTCAAGCCTTTTTTTACATTAGTAGAAATATTTTCAACTTCTTGTTGCGCCACCGAACTTAATACAACTAGAAGCAGTTCACCATCCATAGTTAATGTATTAATTTTCTCATCTTCAAAATAAACTGCTATATTATTTTCTTTTAATAACCTAACATATTTTAGGGTATCCAGGGTATTTCTTGCAAACCTTGATATTGATTTTGTAATGATCATATCAATATGGCCATTCATACTATCATTTATCATTCTTTGAAATTCTTCTCTTTTCGTTACTTGTGTTCCAGTGATTGCTTCGTCCGCATAGATACCTGCTAATTCCCATTCTTTATTTTTCTTAATCAAATCTGAATAATATGTTACCTGAGATTTATAACTATTTAATTGTTCTTCACTATCGGTACTTACTCTACAGTAGGCAGCAACACGTATTCTTTCAATTTTTGAACTCTTACTTCTATCAGTTAGAGAACTGTTTGCTTTAATAACTTGTACTTCCATTGCTCCTCCTTTTTATTGTGTTCCCCATGTCGTGTACACATTTATTTTACAGCAACACTTATAATAAATCAAGTACATAAATCAGAAACAATATTATAATCTCTCATCAATTGATTTTTTATCTTTCTATGTTCTAATTCAGTAATCAGCTTCTTATCCAACAATTGCTTTAACATAGCCAACTGAATACTATATTTTAGCATTTTATCCATCGTCTTTCCCTCCATGATTTATTGGTATACCTACCAATAAAAATTCACCTGGCAGATGTGCTTTTATTGATAGGCATTAAAAAATATTCTGCAAATAGCCACCAGGATTGTGGCTCACATTGGTATCGCACCATCTTTTCAATAGACCCTTATTATCGGGAAGTATCATTATAAAGAAGTAACTTCATGGCTCACAAAGCTCCCAGCTTTGCTTTCATCACTAATGTTTATTGCTCGTACCTTTACTTCAATGCCATAAATAACATTTCTTCGTATTCAATCCTCTAGGACAGGTAGTCGTCGCACATTTGATGAGTAGCTCCATCACTCCATACGTTTTGCAGAATTATCATATTTAATTGTCAAGGTTCAATTACCAGTAAATAAGGGGATTATTCTAGTGGTAACATTTCAAATTTGTTAGTAATTGCATAGAGTAATTTCTGTTCTACTGCCTGTTTCATAGAAAGGTCTAATTCTATAAAATTCGTACCATTTACACTTTTCACAGTCACCTTACAAACTTTGTCGATGTAGTTTTGAAAACTCATCAATACCTCCTGGCAAGCTTCTGCATCTCCATTGACAACAGCTTCAATTACCTCAAATGGAAGAAGGAATTCTCCCCATATCTTATTTCTGTAACTACTCATCGATATTCTCCTTAAGGCATTTTTTTAGCTGTGCCAGTGCTTTTCTTCTATGCTCACTAACAGTGCTACGATC
>CAZQTM010000288.1:0-2773 GCA_964595855.1 uncultured Lachnospiraceae bacterium
TGAATGTGATATACGATTTTTATCTAAAAAATGCTTATCTAAATGACATTGCATAATTAGGTAACCCCTCATTGATAAGCATTGCAGTATGTCCAAGATTGAAATCATTATTGCTAAAAGCCCCCAACTGCATTGTATCCTTAAACAAGCACGGGCCTGCTGCAAATCCTGGTTTGGGGAAATCCTTGCACCTTGGATACTTATATGTCATTGCATGATGTACATGATAAAAATCAACACCATAATCATTGGCTATTGTATAAAATTGATTCGATACAGCAAACTTGATATATCTCCACACATTGGTACATAACTTGGCCAATTCAGCCTCCAATGGCTCCACCACTACTATATCATCTGTCAGCAAACTAAATAATGCAGATGCCCTAGCAACTCCAGCTTCAGTAAAGGAAGACACAATTTGCGGAAGCATCTTTAACTCCTCAACTGCTTTTCCTTCCAATATACGTTCCGGACAGAACGCTATATCTAATTGTTTTCCATGCTCCTCCAGCCAATCTTTCATTCTCTTGGTCAAACCTGGATACACCGTACTTCGCATAATCAACAATTGTTCGTCATTTAAATAATCCACTATCTCTGCCAATGACTGCTTCATAATCTCAAATTGTGGATTCAAATGCTTGTCTACCGGTGTTCCAATAATCATAATCACGATTTCGGCATCCGCAATCATATCAACGTTGCTTGAAAAATAGAGATTTCCACTCTTAAGTACAGAACCCAATATCGATTCTGCACCATCTTCTTGGAACGGCATTCTGCCTTGTTTGATTAACTCCATTGCAGTTTCATTTTTGTCATAAATTCCAATCTCTTTACCCTTTTCCGCAAGCATAATAGCCAGCGGTAAGCCAACATGTCCGGCTCCTCCCACTATACAAACGTCTAATTTCATTTGTTACTTTATGATATTTTGATATTCAAAATATCATATCTCCTCTCTGCAATATCATTCTACAACTCAATAGTATATAGTGAACTCATCAATCAACAACTTATTCTCTTCCAATTGACCAACATCCAATCTCACATCAGAAATTTGCGCAACATCTTTTATTTCTAAATAGTAATTTGTAATTCCTTTACAAGTAGTAAATTCATATTGTTTTTCACCATTTTTATCTTCAAATATAATTTTCACATTTACATTGCCTACAGTGTTTGGAATGCTGACCAACGCCAGATGTGGGGTTATACTATCTGATGTCGATAATGTCTCGACAAGCTCATTTTTTTCGGAGTCAAACATTAAATTGTTAAAACTAATTCTCTTCTGAAAATGCTCATCAGCCTCTTCCGTAGGATAATCAAATCTAAACACATTCCATGTATCAGGTGCTTCATATATGAAAACATTCTTCTCTCCCTCGAATATGCCTTCATTAGGCACACAGTCATCACGAAAAACCAATATGTCTGAACCGCTTCCCGGCAAAGTTTGAAACCTTTGAATACCGTCGTTTTCCCAATCCATCAATCCTTTGCGTTCTGCATAATAAAATATTTCAGAAGTCCAATCTCTTCCCAAAACAACAATATTGTCTTCCATGGATGTATTTTCTTTTAAATAATATCCTATAGTCGTATTACCCATGACTTCATAGTTAGCATGTCTAAGAAAAAGTAATATGTCTTCATCTTGACCACTCCAACCCCACAAAACCACAAAACCAACAAACAGACTTAGTCCCCCAAAAATAAGCTTCCTCCAATAGACACTCAACAGGCTATTTTGAACTTGATTGTTTATCCATTCAAAAATGGAGTACAAACTATCTCCAAATAGTATCGCTAAAAAAGGAGATAAAGCAATTAAATAATAATCATGTACCCAATACAAATTAATAAGTATAAACACTGTAACCAACATTGAAAAAAGAAAGGTATAATGCATTATCTTTTGCTCTTTTCCCTTTCTATTCGATATTGCCAATCCACAAATTAAAAGAATAATATTTACTCCTGAATAAAAATATATCACTACACGATCAATAATCGTCTGCCAAGATGATGATGAAATCTTCTGTTTCCATGTACCAAAATTCCATGTGTTCAGATCCACCAAGAATTGTGCATTGGGATTCATTCCCCTTATCTTACTGGAGTATAAATTCCATGCTTCTCCAAATGCTGCTGGCACTACACATAATACAAATAAAAGAAATAAAAATAGCTTATTTTCCTTCATATATTGTACAATACTTTTTACGTTTATCTTATGGCTTGTCTCATTTCCATTTTGTTCTTTCAGCATCTCATATATCAACAATACTGCCAACATACTAACCACCGGAATCATTGTTGTTATTTTCGATAAATATCCCACAATTCCGCATAACAAACACGCCACAAACTTCCATTTTTTCTCGTCCCTAAACCACGAAATAATGAAGTATGCGTATAGTAGAGCAAAAAAAGCCGAACAAAAATCAGGTAGCGCAGCTCTGCTCCAATATATTGTAAAAGGGAAGAACACATAGCATAATATTATTATTTCCTTTATATACTTCTCTTTGTAGTAGAGTGAAACAAATAAATATAATGCCATTGCCGATAAATAAAAAAAGATTATTGCACACACCTTACATGCCAAGTCCAAATTTAAATCTTGAAAAAGGCATTTAACAACATATACAAAGCTCTGATATACTGGAACCTCCATCGGGATTTGCCATGGATATCCCAAAACAGGAGTTTGATAGTGAAACAGCGAAAAACCATCCCGAAGAAAATTTTGTACTGTTATTGC
>CAZQTM010000289.1:0-2771 GCA_964595855.1 uncultured Lachnospiraceae bacterium
AAAGCTGAACGAGAATATGAGTCATTTCGACTTAAACAAGATGCAGAATACATTTCAGATTTCGATGAAGAGATTAAAAGATTAAAAGGAGGAAATAAACTACAATAGAAAGAAAGCATTATGGAATTCAATAAAGCATATAACCGTGGAGAATTTGTAAACTTCTTGCAAAACAGTTTCTTACCAGAGGATTTTATCCCGACAATTGAGCAGGTAATATTTACTACTCAAATGAAGTATAGCACTAAAGCCATTAAATTGGGTTCATCGGATTCTCTTGATTTGGTTGTATATGAAATAAGACACACATCTAAACATGATGCTCGTGTAACTCTGTCAAAAGAAGCTTTTCGTATGCTCGCAGATGAAATGGAAGGACGTGCATTGGTAATCTTTGTACCAGAAGATAATAGTGACAACTACCGTTTCTCTTTTATAGAAATCACTCTTGATGCTCAAGAAGGTGGTTCTCGCATCACACGCAATTACAGCAATCCGCGTAGATATAGTTATTTTTTGGGGAAAGACATAGCTTTTCATACACCAAATAAATATCTTAATGAAAAGGGACGTGTTGTTAATGATGAAGACTTGCATATGCGTTTCTCTGTAGAGATACTTACCAAAGAGTTCTATCAAGAGTTGAGCGACTGGTATGCTTGGGCAATTCGAATTATTCGTTTCCCTAATGATATTAACGACAAGAAAGACGATGCTAAGTACAATCACGAAAGTGCTATTCGCTTAATTACACGACTTATTTTTGTTTGGTTTCTGAAGCAACGTCATCTGATTCCTGATGTGTTTTTCGATGAGAAATATATTGCAGATAACCTGCTAAAAGATTTTGCCCCAAATCTTCAAATTGGGTTATTTGCACTCAAGTCCCATGAAAGTAAGTATTACAAAGCTATTCTACAAAATCTGTTCTTTGCAATGCTAAATAGCCCTATTACAGAAGATAGTAAAAGTGAATTGAGCGAAAGACACTTCCGTAAACTTACTGAAACTGGTAGAGCTGACAGAGCCAGCTATGATAATAATAAATTGATGAGGTATGAGGTATTCTTCAAAGATCCTCAACTTTTTATAGATTTGGCAAATAAGACTGTTCCGTTCCTTAATGGAGGTCTATTTGATTGCTTAGATAATAAGGACAGTGGACTATATTACGATGGTTTTAGCGATCGGGAACTTGTAAAAAACTCTCTAATTGTTCCTGATTATCTATTTTTTGGTGAAGAGGTTGGTAAAAATATAGATCTATCGGAATGGTATGGTGATACAAAAAAGAAGAAAGTATCTGCTCGTGGTATCATTGATATACTTAAACGTTACAATTTTACAGTTGAAGAGAATACTCCATTTGATAAAGAAGTTTCGCTTGATCCAGAGTTATTGGGTAAAGTTTTTGAAAACCTTTTGGCTTCATTTAATCCAGAAACGCAAACGACAGCTCGCAAGCAGACAGGCTCATTTTACACACCTCGTGAAATTGTGCAGTTTATGGTGGATGAGAGTTTAGTAGCTCATCTGAAGCGTACTGTTGGCGAAGAATTGGAATCTCAATATCGTCAATTGGTGCAATATACCGATGATATTGTAGAACTTACTGATGAACAACGACGCGATATCATGCACTCGTTGTATAATTGTAAGATTCTCGACCCTGCATGTGGCTCTGGAGCATTCCCTATGGGAATTTTGCAACAAATGGTACATATTCTTAACCGTATCGATTCCGATAATAAGATGTGGAAGGAAATGATGCTTCAGCAAGCAGTTAATGAAACATCAGATGCTTATCGTAATTCTTCTAATGAAGAGCGTGCAGAATTAATTAAAGATATTGAACGTAATTTTGATGAGAGCACTAATCGTCCTGACTATGCACGAAAACTATATCTTATAGAAAATTGTATTTATGGTGTGGACATTCAGCCTATTGCAATTCAAATCAGCAAGTTGCGTTTCTTTATCTCGTTGGTGGCTGATCAAAAAACAAATAGTAATCCAGTTGATAATTTTGGTATACGTCCTTTACCAAATCTAGAAGCTAAATTTGTAGCTGCCAATACCTTGATAGGCTTACAAAAGAAAGATGCTAATCTCTTTGATTCTGATATTATAAAGTCAAAAGAGAATGTGCTTAAAGCAGCTAAACATAAGATATTTAGTGCAAAAACAGTTAATACAAAACGTAAATACAGGGATATAGTAACTGGATTACGTCTTGAAATATCAAATTTACTTATGGAGTCAGGTTCTGTAGGTAATGCTGAAGCTCAGCAATTGGCATCATGGGATATGTTTGACCAAAATGCATATTCTCCTTTCTTTGACCCTGAATGGATGTTCGGGGTTAAAGATGGTTTTGACATTGCAATTGGTAACCCACCATATGTACAGTTACAATCAAATGAAGGCGCTTTAAGAAAAAAATACCAAGATTACAAATATGAAACTTTTGCTAGTACAGGAGACCTTTACTCTTTGTTCTACGAAAGAGGGTGGCGATTATTAGACAATGGAGGTTTTTTGTGCTTTATTACATCTAACAAATGGATGAGAGCTGGTTATGGGGAAGCAACGCGCAAATTCTTTACTAACAAAACTAATCCAATCCAATTAATTGATTTTTCAGGTACGAAAGTGTTTGAGAGTGCAACCGTTGATACAAATATTTTGCTTTTCTCTAAATCCAAGAATCAAGGAGAAACAAGATGTGCTACTGTCAATAAACAAAATTTAAATGATTTAAATAATTTGAG
>CAZQTM010000290.1:0-2727 GCA_964595855.1 uncultured Lachnospiraceae bacterium
TTCTCATTAATAAGTGCCTGACGCATACGTTCCGCATGCTCAATGTCTACGCAGAAAACAATAGTTTTACTAAAGCGATCTGTCTTCTTTAAAAATTCTGTAATCTTAGCAGCAATCACTTTCGTACGTTGTTCAATAACTAAGGTTCTGTCATAATCTTTGACATTATACTCTCTGTCTTCTATTTCATACCCGTTATCATCGACTTTTCCACCCTCAGGACGATATCCTTCTAAGTCTTTATCAAGTCCCACACGTATCACTTTATATGGAGCTAAGAATCCATCATCAATCCCCTGCTTAAGAGAATACTCATAAATAGCTTCTCCAAAGTAAGTCTGGCTGGATGCCTCTTTTGTTTCAATCGGTGTGGCAGTACATCCAACCTGTGTAGCCGAAGAAAAATAATCTAAAATCTTTCTCCATGCAGACTCTTCCTTGGCACTTCCACGATGGCATTCGTCAACAACAATTAAATCAAAGAAATTAGGCTGAAATTGAAGATATGTTTCTTCTCCGTCCTCTCCTGATAACTGCTGATACAATGCCAGATATATTTCATAGGAGCTATCCAGTTTTTTATTTGTTACCTTTGTCATTTTTCCGCCAAAAGGTTTAAAATCTCCTGATATAGTCTGATCTACCAACACATTGCGGTCTGCAAGGAATAGAATTTTCTTTTTAATACCAGCTTTCCATAATCGATAAATAATCTGAAATGCCATAAAAGTCTTTCCTGTTCCAGTAGCACAGACTAGGAGTGCTCTGTCTTTCCCACTTGCAACAGCATCCACTGTACGGTTAATTGCAATTCTCTGATAATATCTTGGTGTCTTATATCCTGGAACATAATAGTATGGCTCTAGCAATACCTTTTCTTCATTTGAATCAATATTTTTGTCTTTGCAATATTTTTGATATAGCTCTTCTGGGGAAGGAAAATCCTCTAAAGAAAAGGTTTTCACTTCTCCTGTATTCAAATTTTGTTCTACAAATCCATCTCCATTAGAGGCATAGACATAGTAAATATCTAAAGCTTTTGCATATTCAATCGCCTGTTGTAATCCTGCTCCAACTGGATGATTATTGTCTTTTGCTTCAATAATAGCCAATGGAAAATTCGCCTTATAAAACAGAACATAATCAGCCCTTTTCTTCGAACCTCTGGCGGTAACATTTCCTCTTAAAATAATTCTACCCGCAGTAAATGCATATTCTAAACGAACTTGTTTCTTTATATCCCATCCAGCTTCTGTAATTGCTGGTGTTATGTACCTTGCCTTTATATCTTCTTCCGATAAGTCTCTTTTCCCCATAAGCTTTTCCTTTCTGCTGATTATCTATGTTTTTCTAACTTTTTTATCTCATTTATTAAGATATATTTCGAACAATTTTACATTACGAATCAATTATACGGTTTTACCTGTCCCATTTTCAGGACTTATCATAACAACATCATCAAATCCACACTCTAATTCCAGACATATCCTTGCCAGAATATCCAAAGATACCTGCTCATTATTTGACATTTTAGTAAATGTACTCGGAGCAATTTGAGTTTTTTTTCTTAAATCCACCTTTGTCATGTCTCTTTCAAGCAATAATCTCCACAATGGTTTGTAACTGATTTTTATTTGTTTTTCTGACATTTATTTTCCTCCATGTTTTACAAAAAACATTAAAATCCACTAAATAATATTGTATCAAACTTGTTTCGCAATTACAAATGCAATTTTGATTTCTCGAAACTATATTCTTACAATTTTCCATAGTCCTACTCTATGAATCTGTGATAAACTGTATTTATACATCTGCTTACGGGAGAGTTAAAAACTCTGCCGGGTAAAGTCAAATTAGCTGCCATAAAAATTCTCACTACTTTATTAATTTGCATCAGCACTGTTTCATTCAGTGCGGAAAGAGAGTCTTATATGGTAAAAAATAATAATGTAACAACCCAAGCAACAGTTACTAAGATTAGCGTGGCGGCTAATCTTACTTTCCCGTAAGCAGACGTATCTTCTATTTCTTTTTTCCTGAATTTCTACCTACCTCTATCTGTGTTTTTATAACTTTGTGGCTTATCCGATTCTTTCCTACACGCTTCTTCCAATCTACAAATCTCCTCCAGTGCATCTGAACTATATTTATAAGATATACCAATAGATGTCGTTTTTTTAAGGAATCTTTCCACCGACTCAGAAAAATCATTTTCATCTATTCCAACCCATTCAGCTTTTTCCTTATCCGTCATAGATTCATAAACTTCCTTGGTAACAGCTCTATTTTGTGATTCAGCATCCCCATATACCCCTTTTTCCGCTTCTTCAAATTTTAATATTCCTTTAACATCAAACACTCTTGCTTCTTCTACAATATCTATCGTTTCATTGTGTAAAGAAACATTTTTATCAATTTCTGATTCCATATTTGATGAATTAATATCAAAAACTTCTACTGCTTCTTCGATTAAATCTGCAGCTTCAATCTCTTGTACTTCTTCTGAAATTTTACTTTCCGTTTTCCTCATATACCAAGGTTTCTTTGGCGCCTCAACTTCATAAACATTACCTATTTCTAAATTCTCTGGAACTAACAACCCTACATAAAGTTTTTCTTTCAAACATCGTTCTGCAATATGTTTTTCCTCTTGAAGTTTCTTCTTTTCCTTTTTAATTTCTTCCAACTGTTTTCGATATTCAGGTTCAGAATTATAAAATTCTAAAA
>CAZQTM010000291.1:0-2720 GCA_964595855.1 uncultured Lachnospiraceae bacterium
TATTTTCCACCATGTTTTGCATGTGTTAATGTTGATTTACCTGATCCTGATAATCCGTATACAGATGCAACAAATTTAGATCCATCAGCTAAAGTATACTCTTTCTGTCCACCATGGCATGAAGCATAACCATTTCTGTTAGCAAGAGCCCAAGCCATTGTAAGAGTTCCTTTTTTGTGCTCACCAAAATATTTCATACCAAGAATAGCAGCACAGTTCTCGTTTGTATCGAAATAGCAAAGAGTTAAAGGATCACTTAAGCAACTATAATCAACATCTGGTGCATCATGTGGTGCCCACTGAGGATCAGAGAAGATATAGATATCAGGTTCATTGCCTTTTCCAACTGGTATAGAATTCTTATACATCTTTACGTATTCATCTGACATGTATTGGAAATTTATCATCCAGTTATAAAGAAGGTTTTCTTCTCCTTCTGGAATAAGAAGATGAGCCTTTACCATAAATTCTGGATCAAGTCCAACAAAACATTCTGCATGATACATTGTTTTCCAACGTGTTTCGTATATTGCGTCCATAACAACTTTATCAAGCTTTGGTGCATCAACACCTGGTTCGCCTTTAATACGACGAGCTGCTGCATAACGTCCTGTAACTGCTCCATCATTGAATAATAATACTTTTGCATCTTTTTCAAGGCCAAATGTTTCACCATCTTTAACAGGCATATCTGTAACGACTGTACCTGGTGAATTTTTTGCTAATTCATAGGCTTCCTTTAAAGTATTGACTTTTACTACATTGTTTCCGTAAAAAGCTGCTTCAATAATAGAACGTGTTTTTGAAAATCCTACTTTGCCAGCGCCAATTTCGGAGATTGGATAATAAGCTTTTGTTGACATGAGTCATCCTCCTTAAAATAATGTATTAAAACACCGTAAAAACGGTTGCTCCCATATATAATTACTTGTATATCACGGATATTATGGCAGAAACACCTATAAATGTCAAATCTTTTTACAAAACTTTTACAATGCCATTTACTATGATTTCTACACACTTTTTGTTGCATTTCTCAGCCATTTTTTCTCATCTTGTTCTAAAAATGGTGCAATTTTTTCATATACCTCATTATGATATTGATTCAGTCTTTCTATATCCTGACAGTTCATATAAGAAATATCTATACCCTCTAAATCAATCGGCACAAAAGTCAGTGTTTCAAAATTCATGAACTGACCGTCCGATGTAGCTTCATTTTTCTTTACAAGAAGTGTATTTTCTGTACGAATTCCAAATTCTCCTTCCAAATATACACCAGGTTCATCTGTAATTGTCATTCCCTCTTCTAAAACAGTTTCCGGGTATTCTCTCAAATATTTCCATCTGATACTCTGAGGTCCTTCATGTACATTCAAAAAACATCCTACACCATGGCCGGTACCACATTTATAATCAATACCTTCATTCCATAATGGCTGTCTTGCTAATATATCTAGATTTCTGCCTGTACATCCATATATAAATTTAGAATTCATGAGTTGTAACATTCCAATGGCAACTAAAGTAAAATACTTTTTTTCCTTTTCTGTCAGCTTTCCCATACAGATTGTTCTTGTTACATCTGTTGTTGCTCCCAGATACTGACCACCGGAATCAACAAGAAGAAATCCTTTTTCATCTATTTCAGTATTATTTGCTTTATTTGCCTCATAATGCATCATTGCTGCATTTTTAGCATAAGCACAAATGGTTCTAAAAGATAATCCCTGAAAACCTTCTATTTTACTTCTTAGAGCGTCTAAATATTCTGAAGCCTCTATTTCGTTTTTATGTTTATTATTTATGATCCAAAATATAAACTTACATACAGCAACACTGTCATATAGAAAATATTGCTTCATATTTTCTATTTCTGTGCTGTTTTTAATTGCTTTTAGTAATACGGTTGGATTCTTTTCTCTTATAATACTGTTTTTATTTTTAATGGTCTGAAATGCACAATAACTGGTTTCGTACTCATCAAGAAGAGTATCTCCTTGATACGAAAAATTACTAAGGAACTCAAAAATTACATTGTAATCCTTTATTTTAATATGATTTATTCTAGCATAATCCACAATTTCATCAGTTATTGCTTCTTTTTGCAGGAAAAGGTAATTTTCATCATCTGTAATAAAAGCATACGACAGTGCAACAGGATTGCATTCTACATCATTTCCTCTGATATTATACAACCACATAATATCATCTAGCTTGCTTAACAGGTATGAGTGAGCAGAAAATTCTTTCATCTTATTTCGAATTTGAGATAGCTTATCCTGAAATGACTGTCCATTATACTTTAGAGGTAATATAAGTACTTTTTTATAAGAACGCTTTGGTCTGTCATTCCATATACTGAAAGCTAAATCATCCTCATATGAAAAATTGATGTTTTGACTGGCACATTCTTTCTGAATGCCCTCAATATATCTTTCTGTAAATACTTTACCGTCAAACCCTAATGTCTGATTTTGTTTTAAGTTTGTCCTTAGGTATTCTGACAATGTTGGTACTCCTGGCTCTCCCATTTTATATAATGTAATACCGGTACCTGTTAGTTCATTCTTAGCTTGTATAAAATATCTTCCATCTGTCCAAAGACCTACGTGATCATTAGATACTATTAACGTACCATTAGAGCCTGTGAATCCCGAAAAATATTCCCTTACCTTAAAATAATCTCCTACATATTCTGAATTATGTGAATCAGAAGT
>CAZQTM010000292.1:0-2713 GCA_964595855.1 uncultured Lachnospiraceae bacterium
ATGTAACCATAAAGA
This sequence comes from uncultured Lachnospiraceae bacterium, assembly GCA_964595855.1. GTDB lineage: Bacteria > Bacillota > Clostridia > Lachnospirales > Lachnospiraceae > RGIG8767. Next base: position 16 of record CAZQTM010000292.1, read on the forward strand.
AAAGTCGGTATTCGAGTAAACTCGATACCGACTTTTCTTTATGGTTACGCACGGCTCATTGCCAGCGTGACTATTTTAATGTAACTTTAGCGCCTTCTGCTTCAAGTTTTGCTTTGATGTCATCAGCTTCAGCTTTAGCTGCTGCTTCTTTTACTGTCTTAGGAGCTGCGTCAACTAAATCTTTAGCTTCTTTTAAGCCAAGTCCTGTTGCTTCACGAACAACTTTGATAACTTTAACTTTGTTAGGACCAACTTCTGTTAATTCAACATCGAATTCTGTTTTTTCTTCTGCTGCTTCTGCAGAACCAGCTGCTGCTACAACAACACCTGCTGCTGCGGATACACCGAATTCTTCTTCACATGCTTTTACTAAATCATTTAATTCTAATACTGTTAACTCTTTGATAGTATCAATAATTTCTTGGGTTGATAATTTTGCCATTTTATATGACTCCTTTCTTTCGGAGGCTACTCCTCCACTATAATTCATTATTGTTTCTTATTATTCTGCTGATGGAGCTTCTGCTGCTTCTGCTACAGGTGCTTCTTCTACAACCGGGGCTGCTTCTTCTTTAGCAGGAGCTGCTGATGCGCCGCCTTTTTCTGCTAACTGATTCATGCAACGAGCAAAGTTTGTAATAGGTGACTGGATGCTTCCAAGTAATTTGGAGAGAAGTTCTTCTCTTGAAGGAATTTTGGAAATTACCTGCATTCCTTTAGCATCGTATAAAGTACCTTCTACAACACCAGCTTTGATTTCAAGTTTGTCTGCAGTTGCTGCAAATTTTGCTAATACTCTGGCAGGTGCTGTCGCATCTGTAGTAGAGATTGCTGCTGCACTTGGTCCTTCAAGGAATGGTGCAAGAGCTTCAAAGTCTGTTCCTTTGAATGCAAAATTCATCATTGTGTTTTTGTACACCTTGTAAGTGATTCCAGCTTCACGAAGTTGTTTACGAAGTTCTGTATCTTGAGATACTGTAAGTCCACGATAATCAACGAGAACAACTGACTGTGCATCTTTAATAGCTGCTGAAATTTCTTCCACAACTGGTTTTTTCAATTCGACTTTTGCCATTTAACGTTACCTCCTATTAGATTTTAATCTCGGAAAAAAGTTTCCTGCCGATAAGGAGTGATTTTCGTCCTGCCATATATGGCATATTATAAAAACCCTCCTGCCAAAGCAGAAGGGTAATATTCATAAGAGACTTATAAACATATTCCTTTCCTCGGTAGGTGATTTCTCTTTATGCTAAGAATTACGTAGTAATTCTTTTGCACCTACTGTCTTCGGCATAGTCATAACGACCTTTGTTAGAATACTATATATTTTCGTACGTGTCAACAAAAAATTAATCTTGAAGTTTTATCAGAGTTAATAGTGTTATCTGTTTTTTGTAATATATCCATCGGTATCAATTATAACATCCGGCGAAATCGATTGCATATACTGAAGGACTCTCTGTTTTTCACTGCCGTCAAGCATTGAGGTCACGCAGTTACTCTGAATAGCAGGAATAAACTGTACACTCTTTGTACCATTTTCATCAATGGTTACTTCCAGTAATCCGGTATCAGTCGTTTTTGAATTAAACCAGAAATTACCCAAGCTATAAATAACCGGCGTTTCTCCAATATATGTAATAGGCTGTAAACAGTGTGGATGGTCACCAATAATCAGATCTGCTCCCGCTTTTGCCATCTGTTCTCCCTGTTGTATCTGAGCCCAGTCCGGAGTGTTCTGCATCTCAGTACCCCAATGAATATAAGCTACCACATAATCACTATTTTCTTTTGCTTCTTTTATACAATTTAAAATTTCATCATTATACCAACATCTGAATACTCCCGGTGAACTATCTGTAGCTCCGACTGTATCGGGATGATCAAGTCTTTCAATTTGGGTTGCGGACACAATTGCAATTTTCATATCATTTGCGATGAAATAAACCGGCTTCATTGCTTCTTTAAGATTAATTCCAGCCCCAACAAAAGGCATTGCAGCATCATCCAAAGTTGAAATCGTATCCCTTAGAGAAATCTCACCGTAGTCATAAATATGATTATTTGCTATTGATACAATATCTACACCCATATCATAAAGATATTTTACATTTTCCGGCTTTGCACGAAAGGTAAATTGTTTTCCAGCCGTAGGGGTTCCACTATTCGTATATGGAAATTCATTATTCACCATGAAAATATCCGCATCTATCATAGCATCCTTCATGCCTTGGTCAAAACAATCAAAGATTTTGTTTTCTCTTTGATTTAGCATACCCATATTTGCATATCCATCAGCAAATGAAACATCTCCTGCAAACGCAAGGACTACCTGTTCCGGTGAAATCGTATCTTTTGCAAAAATACGATTCTCGCTGCAATACTCCGTATCACTTAACAATGTACCATACCGACTTTTATCCGTAACTGAATTATGATCAGAAGCTTCTTTACTGACATTCTTACCTGCCAATAATTCCGCAGTAATCCCCGCTCTTTTCAGACTATCGCTCAATCTGTTTCTCTCATCCACTTTATAGAAGATAAAGCCAAAACCAATTGCGATTATCAGTGTAAAAACTTCTGCACATATGATAAATAGCCTGATACCTTTTTTTCTATGTCTTCTTTTATTATCCTTCAACTCATTGCCATCCAATATTTTTGTTTTATATAACAATTTTAGCAGAATAAG
>CAZQTM010000293.1:0-2712 GCA_964595855.1 uncultured Lachnospiraceae bacterium
AGTTCCAAGATCTTACGAAAGAAGTTGAAATCCTGGAACAGAGCAAGCAGGAAGCTGAGGATGAATTTGTAAAGACAGTAACGGATATAGCAGTCCAAAAGGAGTTTATGCGATATGCATTTCTGGAAGAACCCAAAAGTGCAATTGGAAAAATGGTATCGGCTGCTTGGAAGCAGTTCAAGGGATGGTGGGAGAAACAGAAAATGCCGGAGGTTGAAAGGGAAGCGAGGGTGAGTATAAAAGATAGGTTGGAAAGGGCGAAAGAGGAGTCGAAAGTGATGAAATCGAAGAAGAAAATTCAAACGATTCAGAAAAATAATAATCAAGAAATTTAGTAGATTAGATAAAAAAGGAAATAAGAAGTTTAAATATTCTTATTTCCTTTTTAAGAACTAGTCATGGTTATTACTAATTAATTGTGGTAAAATTTAAATTATTGTGAATAATTTATTGATATCTAGTAAATGAAAATATGCTAATTTTGACAGTTGAGGTAAAAATATACTTCTTGTGTAGACAAGATAGAAAATATATCGTATATGTGCTAAGGGGTAAAATATGAATATGTATGTTGGACTTACAGATTTTGACTGGTATACGGAAATTAAAGAAAAGAAATTTGATGAAGTTAATTTTTGGAGACCTGGAACGTCAAATTTTAAAGTTTTACAACCGAATGATATGTTTTTGTTTAAATTAAAGAAGCCATATTATGCAATTGTTGGAGGTGCATTTTTTGTTGGCTATTCTTTAATGCCGATAGATGTTGTATGGGATACTTTTGCAGAGAAGAATGGAACCAAAAACAAAGAAGATTTTTATAATAGAATTAATAAGTATAAGCAGAAAAATGGAATGGATGAAAAGAATCCTTATATTGGCTGTATTGTTTTAACTGAATCATTCTTATTTGAAGAAAAAGACTGGATTAAACCTATGGCAGACTGGTCTGGAAGTATTGTTCAGGGAAAAAAATACGATATTACTATTGGTGAGGGAAAAAGAGTCTTTGAGGAAGTAGAAAATAGATTATCTGGTAAAATTAGAGTTGAAGTAGCAAATGATTCAAATAGTACTAATAGGTTGGCCACTTATTATGAATCATTGACAAAACATAGAATTGGTCAGAGTGCCTTTCGTGTAGTTGTGACAGATGCATACAATAGAGAATGTGCTGTTACAGGTGAAACAGCATTACCAGTGTTGCAGGCAGCTCATATTAAAGCGTTTTCAGACAATGGTCCAAATGAAGTGAATAATGGAATTTTATTACGTTCCGATATTCATACATTATTTGATAGGGGCTATATGACGATAGATTCTAATTATAATATTGAAATTAGCAGTAGGCTGAAAGAAGATTATGGAAACACTCTGGGATACCAACAATATCATGGAAAAAAACTAAGGGTGCTTCCTTTAGAAGGTGAAAATAAACCACGCAAAGATTACTTACAATGGCATAATGAGAATGTGTTTAAAGGATAAGGTGGTTGGAATGATTTATTCGGAATATCAAATTGAAGAAATACGATTTCTTCCTATGAGTAATAAGGTATTTGATACACCTGATAAGGTTTATGAATTTTTGTTTGGTGGGATGGACAAACAAGGTGGATATTACTACTATAATTCAAAAGCAATGCAATGTGATCGTAATACATTAGTTCTATTTCAATATGGTGGCAAGTTAATAGCATCTGCAATTTTGATAGATCAAGGAAAGGACATATTTATTGATAAATTTGGAAATAAATGCAACGGATATTATAGATTTGATGCAGATTCAATTATCAGGTTTGAAGAATATATATCAGTGGATGACTTTAAAAATATTGATAATACCTTTAAAGGATTTAATCAAGGAGCAAGAAAAACAGGCATACATTTTTTGCCTCAAGTTTTAGATTTAATTGAAATAAAGATGAAAAAAGATAATATAGTAAACGAGCATAAAGCTTTTTGGGGTGACTTTGTTAAGTCTTTTGAGATTGAATCTGAATTATCGAATGAATTTAACAAGAGAAAAATATCGGAGAAGGACTATTATGATTTGTTTTGGGACTCTAGAGGAGTTCATATTTGCGTAAGGCACAATTGCATAAAGCAATGTGTTGTAGTGGAGGCATATATAGAAGAGGATAAAGAGCTATTTGTAAAGCTAAAAAGTTGGAAAGATGACATTTGCAAAGAATATGGATCATCATTAGTATTTGAACCTGTACGTGAAACGAAGGGAAAAGAAGGAAAAGCTTCTAAAATATATATTTCAAAAGATTTTGACTTTAGTTCGAGAGATTATTACAAAGGCGCTATAAGTTGGATAATAGATAATTCTTTAAAAATGAAAAAAATTATTCAAGAATGGAGAAATAAACCTATCTATGTTGGTGATTCAAAAAATGTGATTTCATTTCCAGTTGGTGGAACGTATAAATTGGTAGATAAATATTTAATTCACTCACATCCAGTTAAAAGAGGATTTCCTTCAAATGTCACGCAATATATTGCAGCAAGACAAACCGGTGGTTATATGGATGCTGTATATAAAGTGATAGAGACGATTGATCTTTTACCTAAAGATGTAGACTGGACTACGGTAAATATAATTGATGAGAGAAAGGATCGATTAAAGAATTATCTGGATAATCGAATGTTATCCTATGGATTTGAAAATGATGGTGTCCCATATAGATTCTATATTTTAGAGTT
>CAZQTM010000294.1:0-2711 GCA_964595855.1 uncultured Lachnospiraceae bacterium
AGTTCCAAGATCTTACGAAAGAAGTTGAAATCCTGGAACAGAGCAAGCAGGAAGCCGAGGATGAATTTGTAAAGACCGTAACGGATATAGCAGTTCAAAAAGAATTTATGCGATATGCATTTCTGGAAGAACCCAAAAGTACAATTGGGAAAATGGTATCGGCAGCGTGGAAGCAATTCAGGGGATGGTGGGAAAAACAGAAAATGCCAGAGGTTGAAAAAGAAGCAAGGGTGAGTATAAAAGATAGGTTAGAAAGGGCGAAAGAGGAGTCGAAAGTGATGAAATCGAAGAAACAAAATTTGGAGACTCAGAAGAATAAGGAGCAAGAAATTTAGTGGATTATCTTGAAAGGGAAATAAGAAGATTAAATTATCTTATTTCCTTTTTAAGAACTAGTCATGGTGATTACAAAGCAATTGTGGTAAAATTTTAATTATTACAAACAATTGATTGATATTTAGTAAAGTAAGATACGTTGATTTTGATAGTTGAGGTAAATATCTATTGGTCGCACGAACAAGATAGAAAATATATCGTATATGTGCTAAGGGGTAAAATATGAATATGTATGTTGGACTTACAGATTTTGACTGGTATACGGAAATTAAAGAAAAGAAATTTGATGAAGTTAATTTTTGGAGACCTGGAACGTCAAATTTTAAAGTTTTACAACCGAATGATATGTTTTTGTTTAAATTAAAGAAGCCATATTATGCAATTGTTGGAGGTGCATTTTTTGTTGGCTATTCTTTAATGCCGATAGATGTTGTATGGGATACTTTTGCAGAGAAGAATGGAACAAAGAGCAAAGAAGATTTTTATAATAGAATTAGTAAGTATAAGCAGAAAAATGGAATGGATGAAAAGAATCCTTATATAGGATGTATTGTGTTAACTGAACCATTTTTATTTGAAGAAAAAGACTGGATTAAACCTATGGCAGATTGGTCTGGAAGTATTGTTCAGGGTAAAAAATACGATATTACTGTTGGTGAGGGAAAAAGAGTCTTTGAGGAAGTAGAGAATAGATTATCTGGAAAAATAAGAGTTGAAGTAGCAGATAATTCGAATAGTACAAATAGGTTGGCTTCATATTATGAATCATTAACAAAACATAGAATTGGTCAGAGTGCCTTTCGTGTAGTTGTGACAGATGCATATCATAGAGAATGTGCTATTACAGGTGAAACAACACTACCAGTGTTGCAGGCAGCTCATATTAAAGCATTTTCCGAAAATGGTCCAAATGAAGTGAATAATGGAATTTTATTACGTTCTGATATTCATACATTATTTGATCGGGGGTATATGACGATAGATTCTAATTATAATATTGAAATTAGTAGTAGGCTGAAAGAGGATTATGGAAACACTCTGGGATATCAACAATATCATGGAAAAAAACTAAGGGTGCTTCCTTTAGAGGGTGAAAACAAACCATGCAAAGATTACTTACAATGGCATAATGAGAATGTGTTCAAAGGATAGGTGGTTGGAATGATTTATTCGGAATATCAAATTGAAGAAATACGATTTCTTCCTATGAGTAATAAGGTATTTGATACACCTGATAAGGTTTATGAATTTTTGTTTGGTGGGATGGACAAACAAGGTGGATATTACTACTATAATTCAAAAGCAATGCAATGTGATCGTAATACATTAGTTCTATTTCAATATGGTGGCAAGTTAATAGCATCTGCAATTTTGATAGATCAAGGAAAGGACATATTTATTGATAAATTTGGAAATAAATGCAACGGATATTATAGATTTGATACAGATTCTATTATCAGGTTTGAAGAATATATATCAGTTGATGATTTTAAAAATATAGATAATAGTTTTAAAGGATTTAACCAGGGAGCAAGAAAAACAGACATACATTTTTTACCAAAAGTTTTAGATTTAATTGAAATAAAGATGAAAAAAAATAATATAGTAAACGAGCATAAAGCTTTTTGGAGTGAATTTGTTAAGTCTTTTGAGATTGAATTTGAATTATCGAATGAATTTAACAAAAGAAAAATATCGGAGAAGGACTATTATGATTTGTTTTGGGACTCTAGAGGAGTTCATATTTGCGTAAGGCACAATTGCATAAAGCAATGTGTTGTAGTGGAGGCATATATAGAAGAGGATAAAGAGCTATTTGTAAAGCTAAAAAGTTGGAAAGATGACATTTGCAAAGAATATGGATCATCATTAGTATTTGAACCTGTACGTGAAACGAAGGGAAAAGAAGGAAAAGCTTCTAAAATATATATTTCAAAAGATTTTGACTTTAGTTCGAGAGATTATTACAAAGGCGCTATAAGTTGGATAATAGATAATTCTTTAAAAATGAAAAAAATTATTCAAGAATGGAGAAATAAACCTATCTATGCTGGGGAGTCAAAAAATGTGATTTCATTTCCAGTTGGTGGAACGTACAAATTGGTAGATAAATATTTAATTCACGCACATCCAGTTAAAAGAGGATTTCCTTCAAACGTTACACAATATATTGCAGCAAGACAAACTGGTGGTTATATGGATGCTGTATATAAAGTGATGGAGATTATTGATCTTTTGCCTAAAGATGTAGACTGGACTACGGTAAATATAATTGATGAGAGAAAGAATCGATTAAAGAATTATTTGAATGATCGAATGCTATCCTATGGATTTGAAAATGATGGTGTCCCATATAGATTCTATATTTTAGAGTT
>CAZQTM010000295.1:0-2703 GCA_964595855.1 uncultured Lachnospiraceae bacterium
CACTTCCTACTATTGCATGAAGCAGAAATGGATTCTGCAACTCAATATTGGTAATCTTAAGATTATGGTCTTTACAAAAATTTATTTTATCTTTATCTGACATGCATTTTGCACAGTCATGTAATAAACCTGCAATAAAAGCTTCTGTGAGATCAGAATCATAGCACATTGCAAGTGAAACTGCTGTATAAGCAACACCCAGAGTATGCTGGAATCTTTTTGAGTCTATTTCTTCCCTTAAGGTAGTCTGTATTTCTTTTGTATCTGAGATTTTCATGGTGCCCTCTTATTGATATAATTGATATTTCTTTATATAATTCTCAGTTTGTTCCTTAACCAGATATTTTATACTTTTGCCCTCTTTAATCCTGTTACGTATATCAGTTGAGGAGATATCAATCATAGGACATGTTAAGATATATATTTCTGAATGAAACTTTTTCATTAATTCATCAGCTTTTTCCTTAAGTAAATCAATTCCTTGATCTTTTCTTGATGCAGCCAGTATAATTGCATCTTTCATAATGATATCCGGTTCCTTCCAGGAATCTATCTGAAACAATGAATCTGCACCTATGATTAAATAGTACCGGACATCAGGATTTTTTTTCTTTAATTCCTCCAATGTCTCATACGTATAGGAGTTACCTGGACGATCTGTTTCAATTGTAGACAGGGCAAAATGTGGATTATCTTCAATCGCTTCTCCAGTTAAAGTAATTCGCATTTTTTTATCAAGAACTGTGTTCGGATCCTTAAAATAAGATATACCGGTAGGAATAAATAGAATTTCATCCAATTGATATTCATCATATGCATATTCAGCAAGAATGAGATGTCCTAAATGAATAGGATTAAATGTTCCACCAATAATTCCCACTTTTTTGTCGCTTTTCATATCATTTCCCCCATTTCCCCTTATTATATGAAAATTAATTTATTTGGGCAGCATAATCTTTGGATTATCTCGATTAGGCTTATAAAGTACTATTTTTTTCCCAATTACCTGAACAACCTGTGACTGTGTTCTCTCTGACAGTACATTGGCTATTTCGGTTGGATCATCAATACAATTCTTTAAAACAGCAATTTTAATTAGTTCTTTCGTATTGAAAGCTTCCCTAATCGCTTCTGTAAATTCAGGTGTAAGAGATGATTTTCCTACATGAAAAATAGGATCAATTGCGCTTGCAAGACCTTTTAAGTATGCTCTTTGTTTACTAGTCATATTTTTCGCACTAACCTCCATTAGTATTATTATACTTTATTTGTAATAATCAAAAGATAAACCATACATTCGTACTGTATTGCCCTCTTCTATTCCCAATTCTTCAAGCTCCTTTAGTATACCTGCCTGCTTTAAAAACTTCTGGAAGAATGCAAATCCTTTTTCTGAATCCAGGTTGGTGTAACCTAACATTTTTTCAATTCTTGGTCCTTCCACAACATATTCCTGATTTTCTTCATCGTAAGTAACAGAATATGGTTCATCAGCAAATCCTGAATATTCAGGGAAATATTCCTGTTCAAAAACGATAGGCTTTTTATTAATCGTATCAAGTAGTGAACGGACATAATATAATAATTCCTGAATACCTTGACCACTTATTGCGGATATGGGAAATACTTTAAGCCCTTTTTTATCAAATTCATTTTTCAGGTTATCAATGATTTCATTGTTTCCTTCATATAATGCGTCTATCTTATTTGCAGCAATTACTTGTGGACGGCTTGCAATCTCTTCATTATACAGCTTTAATTCATTATTAATAGCATAGATATCATGAATTGGGTCACGGCCTTCCGTACCGGCAGCGTCTACTACATGAATAATTACTTTTGTTCTTTCAATATGACGTAAAAATTCATGACCAAGTCCTACTCCGTTGGAAGCACCTTCTATCAGTCCGGGAATATCAGCAATTACAAAACCCTTTGCATCCTTTAGATCTACAACACCAAGGTTGGGATTTATTGTTGTAAAGTGATAGTTTGCTATTTTGGGTCGGGCATTGGATACCATGGATAATAGAGTTGATTTTCCTACGTTAGGGAATCCAACCAGGCCGACATCTGCAATTACCTTTAGTTCTAATTGAAGGTTTAGTTCCTTAGCAGGTTGTCCGGGTTGTGCATATTTAGGAGCTTGCATTGTGCTGGTAGCATAATGTTGATTACCATTTCCACCTCTACCGCCCGTCAATAGTACAAATCTTCTATTGTCCAATGACATATCGGTGATTACTTTACCGGATTCTGCCTCTTTTACTACCGTACCTTCCGGTAATTTTAAAATGATATCATCCCCGTTTTTTCCACTGCAGTTTTTCTTTCCCCCATCTTCACCATTCATTGCACAGTATTTTCTAATATGTCTATAGTCCGATAAGGTATTTAGTCCATCGTCAACTTCCAGTATGACACTTCCGCCACAACCACCATCGCCACCATCAGGACCACCATTCGGAACATATTTTTCTCTTCTAAAGGAAACATGGCCATCGCCACCTTTTCCGCTTTTAACATAAATTTTTGCACGATCAGCAAACATAATGTTCTCATACCTTTCTGATTCCAACAGTTAATTGTTGGATAATATACTATTTAGTATATGTATTTTTTTATAAAAAACAAAGGCTTCAAACATCAGATGTTTGAAGCCCGTTGCAATCTCGTTATTTCTCTACAGGATATACGGAAGCT
>CAZQTM010000296.1:0-2701 GCA_964595855.1 uncultured Lachnospiraceae bacterium
TATCAGTTTCATCATCAATTTTAATGCCTTTTTCTAATAATTTTTCTCCATAAAATCCTATACCCTTTAACTCATATATAAGTAGATCCTGTAATGCTGCAACCTCTGAATTTTTACCACAATTTCCTGCTTTGGTGCACCCTTTTCCTCCTATGGTCTGCTCACACTGAAAACAAAACATTACATCTTCCATTTTAATTTCTCCCTTCAAGCTTGATAATTATTTAAAAAATATTATATGTATTATTCAATATTTTATTACTGACACTAAAGGGAAAAAAATCACACTTTGTCTATTCGATGGAGGTTATTACATTAAATTGTCAGTAAACGTTGTACAAGTCACATATTTATCCTTTTACCCATATCTTATAGTAAAAATAAGAACTTCAGGAAAACAGAGCGGCAATATGGACTTTCAGCAAAGTAAAACTTATCAAAATTTACAGAATGCTTTTGCATATGAAGCCCAGTCAAAGGCTAAATTTGATATTTATAGTGAAAAAGCAAGACAAGAAGACTTAATAGGAATTAGTTTTTCGTTTGACACAATATCAAGAAATGATAGATTTATTGCAGAAAGATTACGCAATCTCATTAATGGTGGAGAGCCTGATACTCAGCAAAACTTAACGGAGGCGGTTGCCAGCGAGTTATATGCAGGAAACACAATGTATCGTGATTATTCTAAAATTGCAGTTGAAGAGGGATATGGAGATATTGCTTCATTATTTAATGGTATTGCTAATATCAAATTAAACCATAATTACGTACTTCAGTCGTATTTAAATAATATGCAAAACAATACGTTGTTTTGTAAAAATGAAGCAAAATTATGGATTTGCTTAGGATGCGGAAACATTATGAGCGGATTATGCGCCCCTACTATATGCCCAATTTGTGGTTACCCACAAGGTTTCTACGAACTTTTCGTATAAGTTATATGTTTACCTGTCGTTCACTACATCCTTGATATACTCAAAAAAGCGAGACACTTAATGAGAGACATTTAATTTCTGAAAACCGCTGAACCAAATTCAGCGGTTTGCTTATTGTTCCTTATTTTTTTATAACAGGAATCCAAATCTCTGTATTCCCTTTATCATCATATACCTCAATATCCGGAGCTTTTGCAAATTCAAAACCACTTGTCGGTAACCATTCCATTACTATATTTTGCTCCAGCTTTTGTACTGCATCAGCATTAATTGAATTAATGGAAAATACAGCCCAGGTTGCCTCAGGTACTATGAATTCTGTCATTCCTACCGGTATTGGTTTGTCTGATGAACATGCTATATAATAATCAAATACACCAGAGCTAAAATCAGCTGAATAATTACTTACTCCAAGTAAGCCATAAGGTTCTTTATTCATTAATTCTAAAATTTTGTTTTGCCCTCCTGAGCTAACTAAGTCACTCCAAAATTCTGGTGTTTTCTGATAACACTCACCATTTTCCATTGTCGTATGTAATCGAATACCTACAATGCGAAATTCATTTCTTTTAATAATTCGGTATTCCATTGTCTGTGCTCCTTTGACAGTAAGTTCAAAATGCATTGGTGGATAAGCTTTTATTGTAACTCCGTCTTTTTTTACATCACTAGGTGCAATACCGTGAAATGCCTTAAATGCCCGGTTAAATGAATTAGGTGAGCTATAACCATACTTGAGTGCTATATCAATAACTTTATTTTCCTTGTCTTGAAGTTCCATCGCTGCCACAGACAACCTTCTATTCCGGATATATTCGGACAATGGAATCCCTGCCACCATGGCAAAGACACGCTGAACATGGTAAACTGAGTACCCAAAGATACTTGCTATTTGTTCATAGTCAATATCATCCTGTAATTGATTCTCAATATATTCAATAACTTTATTAAACCCATCTAACCAGTTCATATTATCATCACCTTTTATATTATTTTTTCTTTACAGCTATCCAAACTTCTGAAGTATCATCCATTTTATGCACCTCTATATCTGGCGCTTTGGAATCCATTTCACCTGTTTCATAGCCCACGTTAAGAATTTCATAACCAGAAGTTAACTGCCATTCGGTTGCAATGCGTATCTCAACTTCTGAAATTTCTGTTCTTTTGCAAGGAAAAACCGCCCATGTAGCAGAAGGAACTGTATATTCAACCATCCCATCTTGTACCGGCTTATTTGTTGCACTTGCAATATAATAGTCAAACTTTTTTGAATCATTCTGAACTGTATTGTAGACATTAATTCCCATTATTTCTGAAGGTGATTGATTGGATAATTCCATAATTTCATTCATCATATTACTTTGTATAACTTCTCCCCACAGTGAAGGAACTTCATTTCTACAAAGATTATTTTCTGAAGTAGTATGTATAACTAAGCCAACCACTCTAAAAGCATCCTTATGCTCAATTCTAAATTCCATATCCATATATTCTTCTCCTAAATTTTATTATTGCTTAAGCAATCTTAATACTAAATGAAGGAGTACCTTAAATCCTCACTTTTTAAATCAGCATATGTGTGGTTGCTATATTATTTTACATCGGCTGCCGCTGTGATAAAGTCGTTAGTTACCTTACACTATTGTACCACTGTCAGAATCAAGTTTATCATATCTCAAAATAATCGTCCATTTATTATCGGACAGTGATAGCGTTAATTTACTTTCGGGAACAAAAGGTTAGAATCCACCTGTGATAAT
>CAZQTM010000297.1:0-2698 GCA_964595855.1 uncultured Lachnospiraceae bacterium
ATAATGAAAGTAGTATAAATAACTGACAGGAAAATGAAACATCTTGATAGGTTATTGAATTTATTTTTATTAATATTAGAAATAATATTATATATGTAATAATACTTTTATTCTGATCAGAAAGTGGAAGTAAGGATGTCAAAAAAGGAGGACTATATGTATAAGATTTTAAAAAAATTTGGAGCAATGCTATTAGGTTTCACATTAGTATTCCAACTTACAGCGTGCGGAACTGCTAAGGTAACAGCTCCAGCAGGAGACACTAGTCAAGAAACAGAAGCAACTGATAATAATGATGTGGCTACAAATTCAGATTCTGACGAACAAATAACACTTACAATATGGCATCAATCTGTTGTAGATACAGATCCTGTTAAAAAAATTATTGAGGATTCAGTAACAGAATATCATGAACTCCATCCTAATATAACAATCGAACAGGACGGTGTTACAGGAGAACAATACAAAACTAAGATTAAAACAGCATTTGCTGCAGGAGAAGCTCCTGACATTTCATACATGTTTAGTGGAGGAAGCTTTGTAAAACCATACATAGACGCAGGTTATCTACTTCCAATAGACGATTACTTAAGTGATGATGCAAAGAATAAGGTGCTTCCCGGAACATTAGCAGGAAGTACATTTAATGGAAAGGTATATTCACTTCCTACCATTACATTCCTTGCAAATTTATATTGTAATACTGAAATGTTCGAAAAAGCTGGTGCTAAGATTCCAACCAATTGGGATGAACTTTTAGATGCAGTAGATAAATTAAAAGCTGCAGGATATAACCCAATTATTATGGGAGAAAAAGATAGATGGCCTGGTATGTATTGGTATGACATTATTTCTGCAAGGACAGCAGGAAACGCAGCAATTGAAGAAGCTTTTGGTGATCCTACAAAATTTGATTCACAACCTTTTATTGATGCGGCAGCCAGACTACAAGAGTTAGTTAAAGCAGGAGCTTTTAATGATAACATGATGAGTATGAGCTATGATGAAATGATTGAAGGATTCGCAGCTTCACAAGGAGCAATGGTATTCCAGGCAAATTGGATACATCCATCATTTCAGGCTGACACGGCATCAACAAAAGGAAAAGTTACCTGTGTTCCTTTCCCAATTATTGAAGGAGCAGCAGGAAGTATTACAGAATTTTCTGGCGGAAGCTCAGATGGATATTATATCAATGCAAATTGTGAACATCCAAAAGAAGCAGTGGAGTATCTTGAATATCTTAGCGAAAAAATAGGTGTTGTTGGTTATCAGAAGGGCGCAGGGCTTCCATGCTGGGATACAACAGGAGTTGATACTTCAAGTTTAACACCACTTGACAAGGAATCAGCAGCATTGATGGAAACAGGAACATCTTATATTTCATGGTGGGATAACATTCTTACTGCCGAAGATTCAGAAACATATAAAGATTTAGTTGCTCAAGTAATGGCATTAAAGATTACTCCAGAAGAATTTGCAAAATCCATGTCCAAATTACAACCTTCTGAATTCTATTAATAAATTATGAAAAACAGAGCCTAAAGGAGCTGCTGCATATAGCAGCAGTTCCTTTCATATGTGCGGACAATGAGCCAAGTGTCAAGTTTATTTGAACATTTGGCGAATGTCGCGACAATCGAGTAGGGACCTACTCGATTTCGAGAGGAAAAATGAAAAAAATATTATCTAATAAAAAAGCTATTATAATATTTGTCTTTCCAACAATTCTTATTATGACAGTAATAGTGGCAGTACCAATTCTTATTTCATTTTATTATAGTATGCTGGATTGGGATGGTCTTGGTAAAGGAACATTTATTGGTCTAAGTAATTACAAAAAGCTTATTTTAGATCAAAGATTCTTGTTTTCAGTAAGGAATTCATTGCTATATGTAATATTATCATTGTTTATACAGTTACCAATTTCGCTTATTCTTGCTTTAGTCGTATCCAACTTAAGACATGGTGAGAAGTTTTACCGAACCACCTTTTTTATTCCTGTTATTATTTCAGGTGTTGTAATAGGTCAACTTTGGCAGAAGATATATAACGGTGATTATGGCTTGTTGAATGCTTTATTAGGTTCCTTACATCTAGATTCTTTACAACAGGATTGGCTTGGACAGGAAAAAACAGCATTAATATCTGCCTTTATTCCTAATCTTTGGCAATATGTCGGGTATCATATGCTAATTATGTATGCAGGTATAAAATCAATTTCACCAGAACTTAATGAGGCAGCAAGAATAGATGGTGCAAGCCGCATTCAGATAGCTACAAAAGTGACAATTCCACTATTGAAACCGGTATTGGAAGTATGCATTACCTTTTCTATCATAGGTGCTCTTAAAATATTTGATTTAATCTATGTGCTTACAGGTGGTGGCCCGTTCTTTTCTACAGAGGTGCCCACAATTTATATGTATAAAACAATCTTTGACTCTTACCATTATGGATATGGAAGTGCTATATCTATCTTCATTATTTTAGAATGCATAGCTTTTACAATCATATTTAGAATGTTTTCTAGAAAAGGGAGGAATAGTCATGAAGAATAAGACAATTAAAAAAATTGGGACATATTTGGTACATATTGTTTTGATTTCAGTGGCAATTATTCAGGTGTTTGAGACATCATTGAAAGATAATAATGAGATATTTGGTGGGAATATAGCAGGTCTTCCGCAGAATTGGA
>CAZQTM010000298.1:0-452 GCA_964595855.1 uncultured Lachnospiraceae bacterium
AATACAAATGTTGATTTTTTAGATAGAGAGAAAAGAAATGGAATTAACAATTCGACGGAGGAATATATATGTTACAGTCAAAACCTACAGAACACCTGATGGGAATAACGATTCAGGGAGATTACAATGATTTTTCGGAACTTGTAGATAGTATTTATAGAATTACAGGTCCAGAAGAAGGCTCGGCAGATGGATATTACGGAGTACAAAACAGACTTCTTGGATTGTGTTATGATATCAGACATGCTTATCAAGGTGACAGAGATGTTGTTTTGGTAGATAACAATATGGATAAAAACAAAATGAAGTGGCATGAGATGATTACTCCAGAACAAAATGTATATTATAGTGTAGAGGTAATGTTCCCAGAAGCAATATTTATTGCGGCTTCCGTTCCGGAGATGTATTTATGCGCAGATAGATATTACGGAAGTCGAGCAGATAAATTAGGG
>CAZQTM010000298.1:462-2693 GCA_964595855.1 uncultured Lachnospiraceae bacterium
TAAAGCTAATTTAGATGTGTTGTGTAGTGTTATATGGCAAGCGTTAGGAAAAGTTATTGGAGACGATGAATTAGAGAAGGTAATACATTCCTATCATTTATCGAGAGACTCTTATATTGGGTATGCAACTCAATACATAGATAAGTGCAATATCGAATTGTATAAGACTCCAGTTGACAAAAGAAAAGATAAATTACGTAATATTGCCAAAAGAATCGTGAAAAAACCACAAGCATATTTTTCAATGGAACAAAATTTGAAGTATTGGGCAAAGGAATATAAGACATCTATTTATGAATTGGAAGATCCCAGATTAGAATATCCAGAGGAAATGGAATGGTAAAAGATAGGAGTATAAGATATGAACTTAGCAAAATTTTTAGCGGTTGTTGATAAAACATCAGAAAACATGGAATTGACGCAATTGAAATCATTTATTCATGATACTGCACGAGTTATTCCAGAAACAATGAGAACGGATTTTTTAGAAAGACTTGAAAATCAATTTAATTGTGCAGCTGCAAAGGGTGATAAAGATGCAATATCAGAAAATAACAAGCTAAAATATATGGAATTAAAAGAAAAATTGTCTAAGATTGAAGATTGGGAAATGTGCTTAATTGGAGAATTAAATGAAGAATATGATGATTGGTACAATAGTGACGAGGATGAATTCATATTTTATGATCCAGAAAAAATAGGGCAAGTAATAATTGAAGCTGTACAATACCTTGATAAATGTATCGATGAAGAAATGTTTCAAGAGGGCTGTGAAATCGCTAATACAATAATAGACATAAAAATTATGGTCGGTGGTGAGTATCAGGACTATTCATATGAACCACTAGACCTTGAAGATTTATGCAGATATAAATTGGCAAAATTTGATTATAAATCAGTGATAATTGATTCCTTGTACCTAGTTTATTGTGGAACACCATTGAAGGAGAGAGCGAAACGTCTATATGAAATGACTCAAGCCGCGAGAATAGAGAATGTTACATTAGAAGATATTATGCAACGAGGAGAAGAATTGCATGATTTTGAAGAATTTCTGCCTTTATGGATAACCTTTCTTGGGGATAAAAATACAAGAGTTGCTCATTTACTTTTATTAGAAGCCATGGAGCTTTCAAATAGTCCAGAAAGTTTCTTGGAAAATGCAAGAAGATTTTATGAGCAGCATCCAAGCTTATATGAAAAATATCTTATAGACAATCAAGAAAAATCAGAATTGAGTGATTTGATTGAGGTAGGAAAAGAAGCCTTATCACATATTCCATCCAAATATATAATTAGGAGTCGTATTGCATTACAAATGGCAGATTTTCTGATTCAGAAAAATAAAAAGATAACAGATGAAGTAGAAATGTGCTGGTTAGAAGCATATAAATCTGACACATCTGTAACAAATTATTTACGTTTGATGCTTAATTCGAGAGATTTTGCTAAGTGGAATAATGAAATGCAGTTAATAAATCATGAAATGCTAAAGCATAGTAAAAAGGAAAATACATATTACTATACTAAATCGGATGAATTGCAGGAAAACTGTTTGATTGCAAACGAGGTATACTTAATTGCGCTTTTAAATGGCGAATATAAATTTGTCAAAGAAAAAGGAATGAATTGTAAAGAGGCTTTAGGATGGAGTTCTTCTTTTATGAAACAGGGATTAGCGGGTTTTCTATTATTGCTAATTGAAAATACGACACTTCAACAAGGTGGAGATGCAATGCTTTCTAAAATCTTATTTGAAAGTCAATTTAAAACAGCAGATTACGTGAAGGGTCAAGGTAAGATGCGTAATGCCAGTGTAGATGATAAAACAATGCTTTGGGAATGCTTTCTGAAAGTAAAAAGTATGGTTGCAATAACTTCTAATGAATGCACATACTATATGAAATGGATAGAAAAGCTTATCGAAAAAAGAGTTGATGGTATTATGGAAAATAATCGTAGAAATTATTATGGAGAATGTGCTGCATATATTGCAACAATTGGTGAAGTAAAGGAATCACTTGGACAAGAACATGCTAAGCAGAGAATAATGACTGACTATAAAGCGAAATATAATAGAAGAAGGGTTTTTCATCAAGAATTACGTGCGTATGGGATGGCGGATAAATAAATATCGCTCACTTTATCGCTCATTTACTGAGCGATAAAAAAAGCGATAAACAAGGAAGAGACTAGTAATTAAACCAATTCATAGCATCCACATATCCCTG
>CAZQTM010000299.1:0-2685 GCA_964595855.1 uncultured Lachnospiraceae bacterium
ATGAAAAAAGAAACATTTGCAAACAGATTAAAGAGTGCAATGTACAAACAAGGCATGAAGCAGGTGGATTTAATTCAATTAGCAACTCAAAATGGAGTTAAACTTGGAAAAAGTCATGTGAGTCAATATGTAAGTGGGAAGACAATTCCACGAGCGGATATGATTCATTTTTTAGCAGAAGCTTTGCATGTAGATGAAGGCTGGTTAAAAGGTGAGGAATCTATTACAGATACTGATATATTAAATAAAACGATACAACAAAATGATAAATATAAGGATTTTGATAAATTAGGAGGAAGTAAAATGAGAGAAGTTAAGAAATCTTCGAAATTAGATCATGTTTTATATGATGTCAGAGGTCCAGTTGTCGATGAAGCAACCAGAATGGAAGAATCAGGAACACATATATTAAAATTGAACATTGGAAATCCTGCTCCATTTGGTTTTCGAACACCAGATGAAGTAATATATGATATGTCCAGACAGTTGACAGATTGTGAAGGATATTCTATGGCAAAAGGTCTTTTCTCTGCAAGAAAAGCAATAATGCAGTATGCTCAGATCAAAAAACTTCCCAATGTTGCTATTGAGGATATTTATACTGGAAATGGTGTCAGTGAGCTCATTAATCTATGTATGTCAGCCTTATTGAACGATGGTGATGAAATATTGATTCCGTCTCCTGATTACCCATTGTGGACTGCATGTGCAACGCTTGCTGGTGGAAAAGCAGTGCATTATGTCTGTGATGAACAGTCAGAATGGTATCCGGATATAGAAGATATTAAGAAGAAAATTAGTGACAAGACAAAAGCAATTGTTATAATTAATCCGAACAATCCTACTGGAGCATTATATCCGAAAGAGGTTTTGCAACAGATTGTTGATGTTGCAAGAGAGCATCAACTTATCATTTTTTCAGATGAAATCTATGACCGACTGGTTATGGATGAAGAAGAACATGTTTCAATTGCTTCTCTAGCTCCGGATTTATTCTGTGTTACTTTCAGTGGATTATCAAAATCACATATGGTTGCCGGATACCGCATTGGGTGGATGGTATTTAGTGGAAATAAAAGAATTGCAAAAGATTACATGGAAGGCATTAATATGCTTTCAAACATGAGACTTTGCTCGAATGTTCCTGCACAATCAATTGTTCAAACGGCTCTTGGCGGACATCAGTCAGTAAATGATTACATTGTGCCGGGTGGAAGAATTTATGAGCAGAGAGATTATATTTATAAGGCTCTTAATGATATTCCTGGTGTCAGTGCCGTAAAACCAAAAGCAGCATTTTATATATTCCCTAAACTGGATACGAAGAGGTTCAATATACTTAATGATGAAAAGTTCGCGCTGGATTTGTTAACAGATAAAAAGATTTTAATTATACATGGAGGAGGTTTTAACTGGAGACAGCCGGATCATTTCAGGGTTGTATATCTTCCACGTATTGAAGTGCTAGAAAAAGCGGCTGGAGAGCTAGCCGAATTCCTAAGCTATTATCATCAATAAAATATTAAATATTAAACCGATTGGATAAAAAAGTCTAAAAATCTAATCGGTTTTTATTATTTTATATGGTATAATTTGGTTATTAAACTTAAGGGGTAATGTGAAAAATATGCTATCAAGCATATTTTTCACACACGAATTTGTGACGGAGCACAAATTCTATCCGTAAAAACAGCTCCGGCATGGGGGAGAATATATGCAATATCGTAAATTGGGGAAAACGGAATTAATTGTCAGTGAGATTGGACTTGGAGCTGAATGGTTGGAACGACATAATGCAGAAGAATGTAAGCAAATAATTAATCAGTGTGAGCTAGAAGGAATAAATATACTAGACTGCTGGATGTCTGAACCCAATGTGCGTTCCAATATTGGAGCAGCCATTAATGGGAAGCGTAATAAATGGATTATTCAAGGACATATTGGTTCAACATGGCAGGATGGTCAATATGTAAAAACCAGAGAACTGTCTCAAGTAAAAGAAGCATTTCAGGATCTATTAACACGTCTTAACACTGATTACATAGACCTTGGCATGATACATTTTGTGGATTCAATCTCAGAATTAGATGAGATTGTTAATGGTGAATTTTATGCTTACATTAAGTCTCTAAAAGAAAAAGGGATCATTCGTCACATAGGTATGAGTTCACATAATCCAGAGGTCGCTTTAAAAGCAGTTGAACAAGATATTGTAGAGATGATTTTATTTAGCATTAATCCTGCATTTGATTTATTCCCGGCGACGGATGACTTGAATCAATATTTTCAAGAAGAATATGATGAGAAGTTTGGTGGAATTGATCCTATACGTGCAAAACTTTATAAGGTATGTGAAGCAAAGGATGTAGGAATCACTGTTATGAAGGGATATGCAGGAGGGAGATTGCTTAATGAGAAGGCATCACCATTTGGAACTGCATTATCACCCATCCAATGCATACATTATGCATTGACTCGTCCAGCAGTAGCATCTATTATGGTTGGATTTGATACAATAGAGCATGTTAATGAGGCAGTTGCATATGAAACTGCTAACGAAAGTGAAAAGGATTATGCTACTGTACTTGCCAAAGCACCCAAGTATGCTTTTAACGGTCAGTGTACTTATTGTGGACATTGCAAACCATGCCAAAAAGGTATTGACATTGCCATGGTCAATAAATT
>CAZQTM010000300.1:0-2681 GCA_964595855.1 uncultured Lachnospiraceae bacterium
AGAATATTCATCATCGCTCCATCCCTGTATTTGGGTATCAGATATTAATTCCCCATCAAAATAGTGTACATTAAAGCCGTGTATTTGTTGCTCTACAATAAAATCCTCTGTAGTTGGTGTTGCATAATTCTCATCATACAGGTTCTTCAGATTTCCTTCATATGTAAAGTGAACTACCGGAATCTCTCTATCGGAAAAGAGGTCAGTTTGTACCCATGTCACTTCACATTTTGTCTCATTCATAGTGATTTCACCCTTTTCAATCACTAAGTAATTTGTTTCGTCTGTATAAGCACAATTGTATGATGATGGTACTCCATTTTTGTTTTCCTTTGCCTCTCCGCATCCGGTTAATGTAGTCATAGCAATTACTGCTACCATAATAAGCGTTAGCAATTTTCTCATAGTAAACTGTCCTTCAAAGTTATAGAAATGATTTTTTCTACTCGCTAAAACCATGAATCCATAAGTATTGCCGATCCTTACTCCATTTTGCTGTAATAATGATACCGTCACCGGTCACAAAAACATATTGAATTTCTTCTTTACTTTCTATATCATAACGGATTTCGGTATAATCTACTTCTCGCAACTTGCCAATAAACTCCATTGCCTGTTCTCGTGTACATCCACCGTCATCTGTGTAAAGTTCCAGTTGTCCATCGTTATAAGGTGCATAATTAACTGTAACTCCCTGAGGTAACTCAGGTAAAAACGTAGCATATGGATGGTCGTGCCAATCTTCCGGAGCTGTGTTGTATTGCCCCTTCTCCTCTATAAAAGTGCTATAATCTTTCACAGTACTATACGTTCTTATTGGATACCCATTCCATGTATCACTGAGTATTTCATTACTACTGTACTGCATATCCGAATAACTCATAATGCTGTGGAATCCCCAATTAACAACAGTCGGAAGGTCATGCGAATCCAAGGTATAATCAAAATTGTAGTATCTTGTATTAGTATAATCACCCAAATACTCCAAAGAAAATCCCGAACTCTCTGCACTACCAAATACTTCCATATCGTATTGTTCAATAAACTCCGGAGTAATTATACTATCATCAGGTTCATTGACCCCTGTTATATCAACTGCAACGATGTATTCCGTAAAATTCATAAAAATATCAGCAATTAATGCATCTTCACTTGAGTAGATAATCTTCATTTTTGCATCTACAACTTCGTCAAAAGCATCAAGAGAAAGTAAATAGACAATCTTAATATCCTCATTAAAAATTTGTCCGTTTGGTCCGTAAACCCACATACCCATACGTTGATACCATACAGGTGTAACAAATTCACACTCAGGGATTATTACTTCAATAATTTTGTAGTTATCCGTTATCGGAGTAAAATCAACTGGGTCTGTACTCGCGAACTCCTCCGGTATCGCTGGAATGCTTATCTTAGAATCCGCAATATATCCCATAGCGTATAATGACTGATTATCATTCTCGTTAATGTCATACATCAATTGATTTCTAATCATACTAATTACTGTACTATTTGTGCATTGAATAGCCATTCCATAATCTGTATTAATTGTTCGCCCTATTTCTCTATTACCATTGTCATTTGTAATATCATGATAAATATAGCAATTATTATCATCATACTCAACAGACTGTGCATATACCGTATTATAATCACTTATGGTTAGTGTAAGATTGAAGTGAGCTGTCTCTCTATCCTCTTCCGAACTAAAGAAATCAATATTAAAGATTGTCCCACTTTGGTCTTTACTATTTATAGCATCCTTGTTTTTTACTCTGATAATTAGCAAATCATCACTAACTTCAAGCATTTCCAGTCCTTCGCTTGTAGCGAAATCACCTTCCTCAACATCAACACTGCCCTCTACTATAACTTTATCTTCTACACTACCATGAAATTCGAATGTCACTTTATATGTATCACATTGTTTCAATGTTTCTGCAATTCCACTTTGCATGAGTTTCCAAGTTATTGTATTCCCTTCTATACTTTGCGGATTTTCTCCATCATAAAACCATAATGGTTCATCCGTTGTCGTATCACGCTCTCCAGAATATGCATACCAAGACACAATCTTATCTCGTATATAACACAGATCATTATCTCCAGACAAAAGACATAATTGAATAATGTTACTTTGATTCTCAATAATACTCGATATATTGTCATCCGTCAGAGTTACGATTGCCTCATTCTCCCCATTGCAGATAATCTTTAATTGGCTTTCAGATAATTTTTCTGCACTGGCATCCAATTCGTCTTGTTCTCCTTTTAATGATTGTGTAGAAGTCGCACTTTTTTTCTCTCCACACCCGGTTAATGCAGCCATCAAAATGACTGCTAACATAATAAGAAAAATTTGTTTTTTCATATACCTGCATCCCCTAATCTATAATTGTCTGTACCAACTTTTTGACATTCATCACTATCAATACAAGCATCAGCAATAGTGATATCATCAGGAACAAGAAAGCAAGGATAATCCTTACCACTAAAAGAATAATATCTATGAACAATGAACCATCATATGTATCCATAAGAGAAGCTCTGCGATACTCCTTAATCGTCCACTGGAATTGGAACGCATATCCAAAGCCAAAAGTGGATTCGATGGCTGCCAGTATAAATTGATTTTATGAAATAGACGTTGTAAAGTACATAGACTAGATTAAGATTCGTTG
>CAZQTM010000301.1:0-2681 GCA_964595855.1 uncultured Lachnospiraceae bacterium
TCGTAGTTTGGTTAAACAGGAGAAAAAAGTAATATGAAAAAACAGAAAATTCAGTTGATTATCATTGCGGTTCTCTTAGTTCTCTTTATTGCTGGATATTTTATGATTAAGAATAGTAATATAAAAGATGAAAATGATTCAGAAGAAACATCAGATATCAAAGTCACAAATGTAGCATCCGAGGATGTTGTTGAAATGGAATATTTAAAGGATGGTCAGACTCTTGATTTTATAAAGGATGGTGATAGTTGGTATTATAAGGATGACAGATCAATACCAATTATACAAACGGATTTGACTACTATGCTGGATTATGCATGTAGTATTTCAACAAAGACAGTAATAGATGCACCGGAGGATTTGAAAACCTATGGCCTTAATAATCCATCGAATACAATCAGCCTGACACTAAAAGATGGAAGTATCGTACAGATTATATTTGGTGATTATCTAAGTATTACCGGTGATTATTATGCAATGGTTTCAGGAGATGATAATATCTACGCAATTTCTTCTTATTATGCGACATCTTTTGATAAGACACTTGATGATTTGACAGAAAAAGAAACAAGTACAGAGAAGTAATAAAACAAAAGTAGCAGAAAATAAGGGATTCCCTGATTCTTCTGCTACTTTTATTTTAATTTTTTTTGGATTTAGCCATGGCAATAAATCGGTCTATTTTTTCAACATCTTCTGATGGTACATATTCTTTCATAATACTGATTATAAGTGTGGTTTCCTCATCACTAAACGTAATATTCTGAGTTCTGCTTTTTGCTGCAAGAGAAAGCAAAAAAGGAAGTCTTTCTTTTTCACTAAGTTTTTTACTTTCAAAGAACATTTTTTGCAAGAAATCCAACTTATATGTAGGTATACTTGATAATCTTCGGTCATTCATCCAAGATAAGTTATCGTTCATATAACGCCTCCTTCCTGAAACATTTTAAACATTTCAACCTGTTCTTCCGACAGGAAGTTGTTTAGTATCATATTCATATTAAAGTTACCTGAAGAATCCTCTTTGCTTCCTGACATGTTTTCCAATAAAGGCATAATTTTTGCAAATTCCTGATACTTATCAAAACCATTTTTAAAATTCATTATTTTTGAAAGCATCTGTTTTTCACTTTCGGTACAATAGGGCTTAATAGAATTGTAGATTTTTGATATATCTAAATCTTTTAAACTTCTTTCAGATTGAGAATATAGTGATACATTATGCTTTTTTGTATATTCTAATGTATATTGAAATTCCTGAAATTTTATATATATAGCGATATTGGTACGCATATCTTCTTGCAAGTAGGGAATTAGTACTTTCAGCATCTGAATATGGTTTGTTGTATAAAGTGTATCAAAGAGTAATACTGCATCATTATCTTTTTCTTCCATATTCAAATCCTTTCCTTCAATTATAGAATAATATGAGTTTGTTTGGATGAATATGACTTTTTTCTGTAAACATGTAAATAGGCTTCCAATGGAAGCCTATACTAACAGTAAAAATATTAGAAGTTAAAACCATTACCACAGCAACAGAAGATAATAAGTAATAAGATGATACAACCGCAGCCATTATCGTCATCGCCGCATCCACCAGATCCACCAAAACCACCTAATATGCCGCCGCCGTTTGAATCTCCACATCCACCACATAAGCAAAGAAGAAGAATAATCCAAATAATACTGCCGCATCCACCGGATGAGTCGTTGTGATGATGATGGTCACATCCACACTGAGTAGCTGTTAAATCACTCATGATAAGCCTCCAAATGTTATTTATGGTTTATAGTATGTTAGGATGCTTGGCAATGTTTCCTAAAAGTATTATTTTTCATATGACAGTAACTGACATTATGTTTCATAATTTATTATCCGTATAATAATAAATAATCACAATATCTTGATAAAACACTTGCATAAATTGCAATATATTGTAAAATCATAGTATATAAACATAAATTGGAGTTTCTATAATTATGAGTCAGCAAGGATTTGAAGTATCCGGCAGAATTTTTCGAAATAGTATGGATTATCAAGCGGCTATTAGAGATCAGGAACTGATAGAAAAGATAAGGCTAAAATATGACTTAAAAAAAAGAGAGCAGGTTTCACTGATAAAGCGTGATCTAGAAGACAAACGTTATCATTTTGAAACACTACTTGGTGATGATTTTTATGACGAAATATGCGAGCTTGGGGATTCCTTTAATAATTTGCAGGGACTTAATGCACGAAAAGAAGTTAATAAAAAAGCAAACATTCAAGACAATGGAGGAGAACTACAGGTTTCCTTAGATGATTATGATGAGTCGATGAAACAGGAAATCATAAGACAATTAAAAAAGCAGGAGAATAAGCGTAAGTTAATGGTTTCTTTTCTTAGCATAATTGCCGCGGCTAGTCTTTTATATCTTGCATTTTACACATTTTATTATCAGAAGAATAATGTTGATTATAAACAGTTAGCTGATTTAAAAGATGAAAATACAGGTGTGAAGGTTCATTTGACAGAGGAAAAAGATAAGCCGCCTATTCTTGCAAAATATAAAACTTTATATGAAAAGAATAAAAGGCTAATTGGATGGTTGAAAATAGACGATACAAATATAGATTATCCAATTATGCAGACAGTAAATAATGAATATTATCTGGATCATAATTATAATCAGGAATA
>CAZQTM010000302.1:0-2676 GCA_964595855.1 uncultured Lachnospiraceae bacterium
CCTGTCTTATAACCAAGACCAGCTTTCATGTAGTAAGGAAGAATGATAGAATCTTGTGTCCATTCATTTCCTTCATCTATCAGTGTTACAACTGATATTTCTCGATTAGTATCTTTTTTTTGGAATAGATAATCAATTCTGTTAGTATTATTGTTATTCTGTTCACCTTTTTTATAATATTTCAAACTAGGCAGATATAGGCCCTTTTCCGATTCAGCATATTTAACACTGTTACTACTCTTGATTTCATCCAGTGTCTTTGAAGCATTCGTGTTGGAAGAAATAAGCAGGAAATCAGAACCATTAATCAGATTATTACGTTCATTTATATTTCTGTCTAGATTTGTAAGAACTAAAATACCTACATACAACATCATTACAGCAAAAGAAATCATAATCATTAGTAGTATGGCATTACCTTTTTTCTTTTTTATATTATCAACTGCAATAAGCCATATCCCCATATTACCACCCCATTTCCGTTAAGAAATGACGCAACTTATCGTGTCTTCCCTTATCATCAGGAATATATTGCCCAAGCAGACATTCGCTCGTAATAACACCATCCTTAAGATAAAATATCCGATTTCCCCTTCTGGCAGCACTAACTCCATGAGTAACCATTACTACCGTCTGTCCACTAGCATTAATTTCAGTCAATATATCAAGTACATTTTTCGTATTTAGTGAATTCAGTGCACCTGTTGGTTCATCTGCGAACAGAATTGCCGGATTATTAATTATCCCCCTTACAAGTGCTACTCTCTGAGCTTCACCACCTGAAAGCTGTGATGGATATTTATGAAAGATTTCTTCTGTTAATCCTGTCTGTATTAGTAATTTCTTCGTTCTTTGTACAATATCTTTGCGATTATGACTGGTTAAAAGTCCACTCACAAGTATATTATCAATCACATTCATTGTATCATTCAAGTAATTTTGCTGAAAAATAAATCCACAATTATTTCTCCTGAAAATAGCGAGTTTATCATTTGAATACTCCGTTATTTCCTGTCCATTAATATTAATACTGCCAAGCGTGGGACGATCCATTCCGGATAAAGCATATAAAAGCGAGCTTTTCCCTGAACCCGAGTTACCCATAATAACTGCAAAATCTCCCTTATTTATTGTTATGTTAAGGTTTTTAAGAACATGCTGTTGTGCACTCTCATTTGAAAATGTCTTGCACAAATTCTTTGCTTCAAGTATGATATCCATATTTTATTCCTCCTTGTCTTTACATTATCAATTATAATTGACGATGCCAAACAAGTCTTAACGTAAGTCTTGGGTAATTCTTACCCGTTTCTTAACTAAATTCAAACTTTACTTAAAAATAGCTCAATAACAAATCCTTTGTCATTATAACAATTGAATGAACCACGCATTTGCTTCATAAAATAATCAGCAAGATACAGGCCTAGACCTGCACCATTTTTATTTTCACCATTTCTGCCTTTATAGAATTTCTGGGTAACAAGTATCAATTCCTCACTATCCACACCGGGTCCTTTATCACGTATCGTTATTAACAGCCCATTATCCTTTTCCAAATAATTTATCCAGAGATCGGTACCAGCATATTTGTTAGCATTATTTACTATATTATCTACTACCTGCGTAAAGCGTAATGTATCTATGTAAATGAGCAGCTCAGGTATTTCGTTCACAAGATTGATACCTATGAAATCCTGCTGGTTGAAAATAATTTCGCTAATAATTGTAGATGGCTGTTCAGTAACATTCACATTAAGTATTTGTAATTCCTCAAGAGTCACGTGGAACATGTTATCAATCAGCTGATCTAACATATCTGCTTTTTTCATAACAACAACTAACTTATCCTTATAATAAGATGGTTCCATCTGCTTGTTCATCTCAAGGCTAGTCTTCATGACTTCACATGTTGCTTTCATTGTAGCAATAGGCGTTTTCATATCATGAGATAATTCTGCTACAAGTTCTCTTTTACTGGCATTTGCCTTATTTTCATTTTCTTTTGACTTCTTAATCTCCATCCTCATCAGATCAAAGCTCTCTGTAAATACACCAAAGTAATTATTTTTTTCCATTTGCAGTGGTATATCAAGATTTCCACGGGCTACATTCTGTGCAAAATTTCTTAGTTTGCGAAACGGTCGCTCATACTGGTGATATAGAACAGCAAATAATATATATCCAACAATAAGCACTCCTCCCCAAATACACATTATCATTAACATAGTTTTATGTCTGACTTCTTCGTAATGACTTGCATTTCCGGGAAATACGACTTTAGCTATCAGCTGTCCATCCTTCTCATAATCCAATATAACCGATTCCTCTTTAATAGCTGAAAAAATTTTACTTTCATACATTTCGTCATTATGAAAAATAATATTGCATTCATACTTTTTCTGTATGTCACTTACATTATAATCATTGCTCATTTCATTAATAATCTTATTAAGACGATCATTATATTCTACAAGATTACTGCTGCTTGTACTAAAATTCTTGTTGAAAAACAATAATGTAATACCTGTAATCAAACACATCATAGCAGTAAAACAGATACTAATATTCCTTATTTTCATAATTCAAGCATATACCCCGTTCCCCAAATAGTCTTTATAAGTTTAGGTTCATTTGGATTATCCTCAAGTTTCTCGCGCAGTCTCCTTATATGTACAT
>CAZQTM010000303.1:0-2664 GCA_964595855.1 uncultured Lachnospiraceae bacterium
AAAAAGAGATAACCATTGATTTATACGAAGAAGATAAAATGCTCCTTTATCTTGCCGCCACGGAGCGATTACCATTAGCCATAAGAAAATATCAGGAACTCATTATTTTTGATGGTGGTGATACAAAGATTTTTATAGAGCTGCTTCCATTTATTTGTCAGAATCTGAATAAACTTTCCATAATTACCGATTCGCCGTTTGATTATGAAGATTTATTGGAACAGATCTTTGATGACACCGGACTGATAGCAGATTGCAGTGAAAGTTTTGTGGGTGATACCAGGGAAATGGAAGAATCGCAGGAAGAAAAGCCGTATTATAAGAGGCAAAAATATCTTGCAGAACGAACCATGATAGTATTCGCGGATTATAAGGAAAAATTACCGGTACACTTATTTTGTAAGAATAGTACCTTTTTTCATACTACTTTCGACAAAAAAACCGAGAGAGAAATCACGGTAAAACGACCAGATATTCAATATTTCAGCATATCTAATTTCCTTGACACTATAGTTAAACTTAGGTATAATACCCTAGTTAAAGAAGGAAATGTTAACCAAAATATAATTTACGATAACAATAAAAAATTTGGCATTAAGAGAAAGGGATAAAACATGGAAGAAAAAAAGAACATCTTGACTTACGAGGGCCTGAAAAAATATGAGGAAGAACTTCATGATTTGAAGGTTGTAAAAAGACAGGAAGTTGCTCAGAAAATCAAAGAAGCAAGAGAGCAGGGGGATTTATCTGAAAATGCCGAATACGATGCAGCTAAGGATGAACAGCGTGATTTAGAGGCAAGAATTGAAGAATTAGAAAAAATTTTGAAAAATGCAGAAGTAGTCGTAGAGGAAGAAGTTGACCTTGAAAAAATCAACATTGGATGTAAGGTTAAGATTCTCGATATCGCTTACAAGGAAGAGTGCGAATATAAAATTGTCGGCTCTACAGAAGCTAACAGCCTAAAAGGAAAAATTTCCAATGAATCTCCAGTCGGAAAAGCATTAATTGGAACAAAAGTTGGCGATGTTGTAGAAGTTGAAACCCAGGCTGGAACATTCAAATATAGAGTACTTGAAATCCAACGCTCAAATTAAAGACAAATAAGATAAACGCTCGTTTGATAGGAAAGGAATTGACATGGGAGAACAGGACCAGAACAACCAAAATCAGGTACAGGATATCAATCAGATTTTAAAAGCAAGAAGGGAAAAGCTTGCAGCAATGCAGGAAGCAGGCAAGAATCCTTTTGAAATAACAAAATATGATGTAACAAATCATAGCCAGGAAATTAAAGATAACTTCGATACAATGGAAGGAAAATCCGTATCCATTGCAGGACGTATGATGTTTAAACGTGTTATGGGAAAAGCCTCTTTTTGTAATGTACAGGATTTACAGGGTAACATCCAGTCTTATGTAGCAAGAGACAATATTGGTGAGGAATCCTATGCTGATTTCAAAAAATATGATGTCGGAGATATCATCGGAATCAAGGGTGAAGTATTTAAGACAAAAACAGGTGAAATCTCTATTCATGCAAGTGAAGTAACCTTACTTAGCAAGAGCCTTCAGGTATTACCTGAAAAGTTCCATGGCCTTACCAACACAGACATTCGTTACCGTCAGAGATATGTTGACCTTGTTATGAATCAGGATGTCAAGGATACCTTTGTTAAGAGATCCCAGATCATCAGTTCCATCAGACGTTATTTAGATGGACAAGATTTCCTTGAGGTTGAGACTCCTATGCTTGTATCCAATGCAGGCGGAGCTGCTGCAAGACCATTTGAAACTCACTATAATGCACTTGATGAAGATGTAAAATTAAGAATTTCCCTAGAGCTTTATTTAAAGAGACTGATCGTCGGTGGAATGGAACGTGTCTATGAAATCGGAAGAGTATTCCGTAATGAAGGCTTAGACACCAGACATAACCCTGAATTTACCCTGATGGAATTATATCAGGCATATACAGACTACAATGGCATGATGGACTTAACAGAAAACATGTTCCGCCATGTTGCAAAAGAAGTCTGCGGAACAACAAAGATTACTTACGGTGATGTTGAAATCGACCTTGGAGCACCATTTAAGCGAATCACCATGATTGATGCTGTTAAAGAATACACAGGCATTGATTTTGACCAGATTAAAGATACTGCAGAAGCTAAAAAGATTGCTGATGAAAAAGAAGTTCATTATGAAGACCGTCATGAAAAGGGTGATATCTTAAACTTATTCTTCGAAGAATTTGTAGAAGAGCATCTTGTTCAGCCAACCTTCGTTACAGATCACCCGGTAGAAATCTCCCCTCTTACCAAGAGAAAACCGGACAAGCCAGATTATGTAGAACGTTTTGAATTATATATCACCTGTAGAGAAATGTGTAACGCATACTCTGAGTTAAACGATCCAATCGACCAGAGAGAACGCTTTGCCGCTCAGGAAGAAGCATTCGCAGCCGGCGATGAAGAAGCTAACCACACCGATGAAGACTTCTTAAATGCTCTTGAAATCGGTATGCCACCAACAGGCGGTATTGGTTATGGAATTGATCGATTAGTAATGCTGCTAACAAATCAGCCAGCAATTAGGGATGTATTGTTGTTCCCGACGATGAAGAGTCTAAATTAGTGTATGGATTCGGTGAAGACTATGGAA
>CAZQTM010000304.1:0-2660 GCA_964595855.1 uncultured Lachnospiraceae bacterium
GGTATAAATCCTCTTACACATGAAGTCGGATAAATATTTGTATATCTTCCAATTACAGTACCCGGATTTAAAACACTGTTACATCCAACTTCTACATGGTCACCTAACATAGCACCAAACTTTTTAAGACCTGTTTCAATATTTTCTCCATTAATATGAACACATACCAGTGTCTTATCACTCTTTACATTTGATGTGATAGAACCTGCTCCCATATGTGCTCGGTATCCTAAGATACTATCACCAACATAATTATAATGTGGAACTTGAACATTATTAAAAAGTATAACATTTTTTAACTCAGTTGAGTTACCAACAACAGCACCTTTCCCTACAATTGCATTACCTCTTATAAATGCACAATGACGTACTTCAGCTTCTTCATCTATAATAACCGGTCCATGAATATATGCTGATTTAAATACATTGGCACTTTTGGCTATCCAGACATTCTCGTCCACTTCTTCAAATTTGTCTTTCGGAAGTTTATTGCCAAGTTCTATGATAAAATCCTTTATTTTCGGTAATACTTCCCAAGGGAATTCAACATCAGAAAAAATATCTTTTGCAATCGTTTCCTCTAAATTGTATAATTCTGTAATTCTTAAGTCTTTCATTTCCTTTTCCCTTTCACATGTATTAATAATAATGGCTTAGCGTTTGAAATGTAGAATATAATGGCATGCTGTTTACATTCTGGTCTTTTACAAAATTAGTATTTTTCATAACAAATAAATTCATCTTTTCCAAATAAATATCAGGTGTTATTTCACCTTGAGATACCTGAGATAATCCCTTCTCCCAGCTTGCAGTTAATTTAGGTTCAACAAGTGACTTAATTGAATGAATCACAACTTCATATATGATTTCTCCTAGCAGCATTGGAGTAATAATCTGTGACTTCTTATTTAAGGAAAGATAACCATTTGATATCAGTTTTTTTAGTATCTCCGCTCTGGTAGCTGAAGTCCCGATTCCACAACCCTTTATCTGTTCTCGCAATTCTTCATCTTCGATTAATTTTCCTGCATTTTCCATTGCAAGAATAATGCTTCCTGAATTGTACTGTTTTGGTGGTGATGTTTCTCCCTCACGTATTTGTATGGAGTCTTTTGTTACTGTAGTATTTTTCTTAAGATTAATTAAGAACTCTTCCAGACTTTTATCAGCATTTTGTTCCAAAGTATCTTCGTTATCATCAACTTTATTACTTCTATCTTCTGTCTCGTCTTTCTTTTTTGCAAAGGAATAATTAATTACTTTAAGGTATCCTTCCTCTAGCAGTGTCTTATAATTTGAGAAAAAAGATTCTGTTACAACCTTTGTTTCCAACGAGATTTTCTGATAGACTGCGGGTTCAAAAAAAATGCTTAGAAATCTTCTTACTATTATCTCATAAACCTTCTTAGAATTATCAGACAATGATGAGAAAGCATTTAAGCCCTGCCCGGTAGGAATAATTGCATAATGGTCTGTGATTTGTTTATCATTAACATATTTTGATTTACTTAATTTTGAATATAATTTTCTCTCATATATCTCATCTACAAAACCTTTCATGGCACCAATATTTTTTAGCCCATTTAGGTTTTTCGTTATTTCTTTAACTACTGCCGTAGATAGTACACGGGCATCAGTTCTTGGATAAGTAGTTAATTTCTTTTCATAAAGCTCCTGGGCAATTTTTAACGTTTCATCAGGACTGATCTTAAAAAGCTTTGAACATTCATTCTGCAATTCTGCTAAATTATATAATAATGGTGGATTCTTAGAAGTTTTCTTTTTACTAATATCAACTATTTTCGCTTCTTTTTCATCCTTAAGAGACGAAAGAAATTGTTCTGCATCTTCTTTTTCTAAAAATCCATTCTCTTTATACAACTTTGAATAACCTGCAAATTTACTATCCGCGGTTACTTTCCATTCACCTTCATAAGTCACATTATTTACAACAAAAGATGCTACCATTTTATAAAATGGAGTCTTAACAAAGGATCTAATTTCTCTTTCACGACTCACAACCATCCCTAAAACGCATGTCATTACACGTCCTACAGAAATAACTGCTTTATCCGTTTTTAGAAATTGTTTTACTGAATTAGAGTATTTTAAAGTCAAAGCTCTGGAAAAGTTGATTCCCATAAGGTAATCTTCTTTTGCTCTAAGATAAGCTGCACTTGACAAGTTATCATATTCAGACATGTCCTTTGCTTCTTTAATTCCTCGAAGTATCTCTTCTTCCGTTTGTGAATCAATCCAGATTCTTTTTAGTTTTGCATTCTTATTATATCCAGCCATCTGTAAAACAAGGCGTTGAATATATTCACCTTCTCTTCCAGAGTCACCTGCATTATATATGATTTCAATATCATCACGATGAAATAACTGCTTAATGATGAGGAACTGTTTTTTTACATTATCAATGATTTCATATCGATATTCCTCCGGTATAAAAGGTATTGTGTCTAAACTCCATCGTTTTAAGGCCTCATCATAAGCGTCCGGATAACTCATTGTAACAAGATGTCCAACACACCATGTGATAACATAATTCTTGGATTCGAGATATCCATTTTGTGTTTGCATCTGTTCTTTCAAAGCCTTAGCAAATTCTCTTGCGACACTTGGCTTTTCCGTTATTATCAAGTATTTTCCCATTT
>CAZQTM010000305.1:0-2657 GCA_964595855.1 uncultured Lachnospiraceae bacterium
TTATGGTATGCTTACCGATAAGCAATACATACAATGTTGACTGAGATTAAATCTCGTTACAGACAGCAGCAAACTAAGGCTACTGTTCGTGTAAACCAAGCTGCTATTGAATTTAATTGGAGTATGGGTGTGATATCATTTCGCAAAAGCAGACATAAAATGGGGAGAAGGTTTTTTCAATCAGCTCAGTCTTTATTTGCGTGAAGCTTTTCCGTCGTCCACAGGTTTCTCTGTAACTAATCTCAAGTACATGAAGCGTTGGAATTCCTTCTATAGCGACTATGAATCAATTCGTTACTAGCTTGGTGACGAATTCAAATGCCAGAAAAATTTGCCTTTGTTCCTTGTAAGCATCACGTTGAAATCATTAGAGCGGTATTGCAGCATATTGCTTTTTTTTCCAAAGGAAACGACTCTCAATATACAAAGAGTGACTGATAATCAGCTTACTCTGTTTTGAAAGTTTTAATCGAACTGACGTTAATTACATTAAAGTAAGTATATTTGTAAGGGCTTTGGGAAACTAATATTTTGTTGATAAAATGATAACATATATACTCTAATTTTGAATAGTAAACAAAGAGTAATTAAGTATAAATGCTTGACACAAGCTTACATAATAGTAAAGTTCCAATCTTTGGTATAAGTAGACTAAGAATAGGGACAGATGGTAATGGGATAACGACACTTGTTACGTTCATGGAATGTCCTTTGAATTGCGTGTATTGTATCAATAAGATGTGTCATGAGTCAATATTTAAATCAGACTGTAATATTCTAAAAGACGGAGTATTATTACTTACACCTCAAGAACTATATGATAGAGTTAAGATAGACAATATCTATTTTTGTGTAACTGATGGTGGCATTTGTTTTGGTGGTGGAGAACCTGCATTACAGTGGAAGTTTATAAAAGCATTTCGCAATATTTGTGGTGATAATTGGAAGATAACAATTGAAACATGTTTGCATTATCCAGAAGAAATAATAGGAGAACTCTCTGGCGTTATTGATTATTGGATAGTAGATATAAAATCACTGGATAATGAAACTTTTAAGAAGTATACAGGTGTTGCCCCTACGCATCTGTATAGAAACCTAGAAGTACTTCTTGATGTTGTAGGCCAGGAGATGATAACAATTAAAACACCTCTGATACCTGATTATAATGATGAACATACTGTAAAAAGTAGTTATGATAGAATAAGAAATATGGGATTCGATAATGTAGAGATTGTAAGATACGTAAGAAATATCCCCAAGAAATCTTTTAATTTATTAACAAATGAGAGTAGGAAAACAAATATGTGAGATATTGAAATCAATTCGCAAAGAAATAGCTGATAAATATGGATTGATTTATAAACCAATAGAATGCATTCATAAAGGTGAGTGTAATGGAACTTGTCCTCATTGTGATGCAGAGTTAAAGGACTTGCAAAATCAGCTTAAAGCAAAGGGTAAATCTCGTATTGAAATTGATAAGAATTTCAAACATAGAGTCCAAAGATTTAAACAAAGACAGATTCATAAGTTAGAAAAACGATTTTTGTTAGAAGGAGAACCTCTTTTGGATAATAATAATGATAGTACAGATGAAGATAGTAAAATATTAGAGTAGTTTGTTATGATTGTTAGTTGTGGTATGGCTGATTCGTATTCCATCAGCAAACTGCGTCTTTTACTTATAGATTGTAAATTGTAATGGATGTCCTATATGGTAAACGTCCCACATAACGCCTTTTCTTAAGAAGATATAGTGATACCTTGCGCCAGAATTTAAAATAAAAATAGTTATGGCAACATCAAAAGTAAAATTCAGTGAAGTCCAAGCCTTTTATGAACTTTGTACATCTGGTACAGACATCAAGGACTTCTGTGTACAGCAAGGTGTAAATTATCAGAAGTTCCAGACTTGGAGACGCAAACAACTTTGGAACGAGAAAATAGGCAAGACAGAGGAAGTTGTTCCATCCACACTAAATGCCGTGAAGTTAACAGATATACCGACGCATATGAAATCCACAGACAACCCCATCCGATATATACAGGTTAAGTTGCCTGAAGGTGTAACAATTACGCGTACCAATGTCTCAACTGAGGATGTCATCACTTTACTCACTAAACTCACGGCTGCATTATGTTAGGATTATCTGCCACATACAACTATTTCCTGTCATACGGAAGTGTTGATATGCGCAAAGGCTGCTTCAGTCTGTCGCAGCTGGTACGTGATGAAATGAATGAGAATCCTCTTGATGGAAAAGCGGAGATATCGAACAATCTTGTTGAACAACGTATGAAACCGATAGAACTCGATTTGAAGAACAGCCAGAACAAAGGCAGTGAGGATGCCGCCAATCGACACGCTTTTGTGCACTCGCTCATTGAAAGTTGTTCCATGAATAAGATCACTCCTTATGGGTATCTTGTGAATATGCTTGAGAGGTACAAGACACTTACCGAAGAGGAAAAGCCGGCTTTAATGCCATGCTATTATAAAAATAATCTTAAAAATTAGAAATCCATTTATTGCTTCATTAATATTAACACCTGTAATAATAGGTGCTTAACTATTATGTGGCATTATTTGGGGCGTTTACAACTATCTATACAATATACAAGCCACTGGTAGACTATGTCTAAGATAAAAAGAG
>CAZQTM010000306.1:0-2607 GCA_964595855.1 uncultured Lachnospiraceae bacterium
AAGGAGTATCTATGGAATTCAAACAAGTAAAATCTTTAAAAGGAGAGATTACAGTACCAGGTGATAAATCAATCTCTCACCGTGCTATTATGCTTGGATCAATTGCAAAGGGAATTACTGAAATTCACGGTTTCTTAAAAAGTGCAGATTGCCTTTCTACAATTACCTGCTTTCAAAGTATGGGAGTGAGTATTATAGAAAATAACAATGTCATAAAAGTTACCGGGAATGGGATGTATAATCTGAAGACGCCTTCTACTATTCTAAACGTAGGTAATAGTGGAACAACGATTCGTCTGTTAAGTGGAATATTATGTGCCCAGTCCTTTTCCAGTACCGTAACAGGTGATAATTCCATTCAAAAAAGGCCCATGCAACGTATCATAGAGCCATTATCCAATATGGGAGCCAATATCTCCAGTTTATCTAATAATTCCTGTGCTCCACTTTCCATTCATCCTTCTCATCTTCATGGAATTATTTATAAATCACCTACTGCATCAGCTCAAGTTAAGTCTTCCATACTTTTAGCAGGCCTTTACGCAGAAGGTCCTACTACCGTATATGAACCTTATTTAAGCAGAAATCATTCTGAAATTATGCTCTCCGCTTTTGGTGCAGACATAAATAGTTCAGATAACCAAGTAACCATCTTTCCTGCTAACGAACTATATGGTCAAAAGGTAACCGTACCTGGTGATATTTCATCGGCTGCATATTTTATCGCTGCCGGTTTAATCATTCCAGATTCTGAGATCCTGATAAAAAATGTTGGAATAAATCAAACTCGTGATGGCATTATAAAAGTAATAAAACAAATGGGAGGAAAGATTTCCTTGTTAAACAAGCGGAATACCTGTGGTGAATTCGTCGCAGATATTTTAGTGCAGACATCAGACTTACACGGAATAACAATTGAAGGATCAATTATTCCAACTTTAATAGACGAACTTCCTATTATTGCAGTTATTGCAACACAGGCTTGCGGAACTACAATTATTAAAGATGCTACAGAATTAAAGGTGAAAGAATGTAATCGAATTAATGCGGTTACAGAAAATCTCAAAAAAATGGGTGCCAATATAACTGCAACAGATGATGGTTTTATCATTGAGGGATCTACAAAGCTACATGGAGCCATTATAGAAACTTATAAAGATCACAGAATTGCCATGAGCTTTACAATTGCTGCATTAGTAGCTTTAGGAGAAACATCGATTCATGACTCAGATTGTGTCACCATTAGTTATCCTGAATTTTATAAAGATATATATTCATTGCTAAATAATTAATTCAATATAATCAAATGTTTTATATATACCTATTTTTCTATACTCAATTAATTTTAATTCTTGGGATTTCCCAGGTTCCTTGAATATGTAAAATATCTTGCACTTGTTCTTTTGCATATTCATATCCATAATCACTGTTCGTCATAACGATCATCGCTTCATTTTGCTCTGGACACAATACTAATAAACTCTGCATTCCAGGATTGATGCCAGAATGCCAATAAGTAATCCCTTTGTCTGTTACTTCTATTGCAAGTCCAGCACCCCATGAATTACGATCATCTATGTCTACTTGAGGCTGAAATAATTCATGAAAGGTATTATCCTTATGATATTGATTTAACAATTCATTTGCAAATAATGTCATATCTTTTGTACAAGTAATTAAAGAATATGCACAATTGGGTTCATCTTTTCTTATCTGAATTCCAATCGGTAAGGTCGTATCCATAAAACTACAAAGAAGAATACCGATCAATAGATAGGCAGGTATTATCAAAAAGCGTCTTTTATTAATCTTACGAGTAAGCAATAAAATAAAAAATCCTACTGCTTCAACTACTATAGCTGGTAGCATTAACCTCGAAAGATAAAGGTATATCACTATCAACAATAAAATTGAACTGATTCCATAACCGAGGTATATAATCTGCTTTTTACGATAAATCTGACAGTGGGTACAGTGACCAAGAATCCCTAAAATAATTGTTATCATACAACATAGAATCAATAAAGTTCCCATAGTATAAAGTGCAAAGGACGATGTTTTTAGATATGGTGTCACTGTTGATATCGAAGTAAAGGTACTATGTTTCATATGTAACGGTTGAAAGACATATTTCTACACCAAATGTTCATAGGAATCTCCTGTTACATTTTCCATTACCTTTTGTAAATAAATGTATCCAACTCCTGAATAACTAAATTTACTTCCAGGTTCAAAATATAGCTTTCTATCCATACCAATTTCAAAATTTGGTGAAAAACCTGCTGTATGAGATAACAAATCACGAATTGTTATCTTCTGAAATCGTGCATCTTCGCTAATCCAATCCTCCTCAAGATAATTAACAATTGGATCATCTAGAGAAAACAATTTTTGGTTAGAAAGCATTAAACATAGATATGCTGCAATCACCTTTCCATTAGACCCAGCTTCGAACATTACTTCAGATGCATCTCCATTTGCACCTACCCCGTATTGGGTCTGCCCATCCTTAATCCATGCAATTGAATAATCGTGAATTTTCTCCCCTGCCTCAACTTTACAGCCACCTATGAACCATGTAATAAGAAAGATATTCATCATACATAT
>CAZQTM010000307.1:0-2598 GCA_964595855.1 uncultured Lachnospiraceae bacterium
TAGACAAACATATCCGTACAATTGAGGAGTTATATATATCAAAGAATATCGAGGAGGCTGTCTCCTATACAAAAGATATTAGTAATTTATTAAAACCATTGGTGCCGATACAATATACAAATTCACCTATATTAAATATACTCTTAAAAGATAAAATGAATCTGGCTGAACAGAAGAATATAACTTGTAAAACAGAAATAGAGTATGTTGATTTGTCATTTATGCAGCCAATAGATATAACTACAATATTTGGAAATTTACTGGATAATGCTATTGAAGCACAGGATAAAGTACTGGGGGAAAAAATAATATTAATAAAAATATCATCTTTTCATGAAATGATATCAGTACGAATGGAAAATAATACTGTTGAAATAAAAAATTGGGATCATGGAAATCTGATATCAACAAAAGGTAAACATCATGGTATTGGACTGATAAACGTTCAACGTGCAGTGGAACATTATGATGGTTCATTAAAAGTAGGTATGGAAGGAAGCAAATTTTACTGTAATATTTTATTAAATTCATAGTTCATAAAAAATAGGCAAGAAATTACATATTTCGTGCAAAAAAGTCATACATCATGCAAAATCCATTGATAACATAAGACAAAATATGCTAAAAATAACTTTGTAAGGAAAAGATGTATAAAAATATTTTGTGTAGGTATTAATTTATTTTTGCCTAGATTATATGAGAGGAGGTTGTTTATGAAGAATATGAAAAGTACGGCATTAAATGTTTTAAAGAATGCAATTTTATTAACTGCAAAGAAAGAAGCAAATTCGGCATGCTTATGTATAGCATATCAGCCCAAGATGCCTAAAAATGTAAAGGAACTAAGTAGCATAAAATAATGTATAATGTAGTAGATAAAATAGTAGCTTTCTTAGTCGAAAAAAGATTAATTAATATATCTGATTTTGATTTATATTCTTTTGGATTAGAATGCATTTTTTTAAAAGTATTACATTATTTATCATATTTGTTTATTGCATTGATATTAAAAATTCCGCTGGAAGCATTGATTATTGGAATCACATTTATCTGTATTAGAACAAATGCAGGCGGCTATCATGCAAAAAGCAGAACAGCATGTTATTTTATTTCCTGTTTTTCTGTATTTGTAACTTTGATAGTATATAAAGTTATTGTTTCTAAACAAATTTATTTATTACTTTTCATTCTATCCAGTGTTATTTTGCTTTTGATGTCACCTGTTGATAATGAGAACAGAAGGTTTAGTAGTCAAGAAGAAAGACATTATAAATTTAAATCATATGTTTATATTTTCATATTTCAACTAATTACTATTTTTTGTATAATTTTTGGTTTTTACAATTTTTCTTATTTATGTATTCTCGGTCTAACACTTGCAGCTATTTTGGTTTTACTGGGTGTACTTACAAAAAAACAATCTACATAAAGTAAGTTCAAATTTATTTTATTTTTTCGGGGGAAGAGAATTAATAGATTTGAATAAGCTTTATTTAGATAGATGAACTGAATCAAAACGAATCATCATCAGATACGTTTTGATTCAGTCCTTTTTTTATATTGGGATCTATCCCATATATTTGTATAATTTCTACATTATCACTGTTAAAAATATCTTTTGGTGTAACGAATAGTTTCCCGTCACTGTCTAAATCAATTCCACAAGATTCGAAGGCGTACCAAATTAAAGAAGCACAATTTACTCCAAATCCTTTTTTAGCAAAGGATTGATAAGTTCTAAAAAATAGACTACCACATAGACGGTAGGGGATATTGTTCAGATTTTGCTTGGCAAACTCAGTGATATGATCTACCTGCTGTTTTGATATATTTTTTTTCCGTAGTAATACATAATTGGAATATTGACGAAAGTGATCGACGCTAGACAGATCAGAATTTTCCCCAATGACGCGACTTTCCAATGTTTTGTTATCATCGATGACCAAAGCTGCATGCCCATGACGCCAGCCAAATGAGTGAGTAGAAAAAGACAGTAGAATATCCCCTGGTCGAGCATCCAGTATTTCCGGTGCAAGGATGGGATTACCTGATTCATCCACTAAAATATCAGTTCTTACAAACCACCAACAGAGTGGTTTACATTCTGTTATATTCTTTCTGAAGAATTCATTTTGATATAGAAGGATTGTGGAGATACCACTACTTCTATTTTTTTGCATAAGATCTTCACAGATATTCTGGCTCAGTCCTGTCTGAAGAAATACGGTATTATAATCATCATTAGTTAGGGGTGAAGTCTTATTCAGAATGGTGGTTAGGTCAATTTTTTTGTAATGAATCATCATTGTATTAAATATATGACAAAAAATAAATTGTGAAAAGAAAAGTATAATCAGAAAGAGAGATAAAATATAGAAAATCCTGCGTATAAATTTGTTCATTTTGTTCATTTTCCTCTTGCTTGAATTATGAACAAATATATTTATTTTATTCTCTTTTAGAATTGTTTCATCTTTTATATGGAATGTATTAAATTTATATGATAAAATGTACACCATGTTATAAAAATGATAGGTATAGGAAAAATTATGATTTTAGATGTGCTTTTAGATACACTAGTTGACAGTGTCAAATTAT
>CAZQTM010000308.1:0-2594 GCA_964595855.1 uncultured Lachnospiraceae bacterium
CAGTACAAGAAGATCTAAGGTTAAAGATTCAAAAGTTGAAGATAATGAGTTCTATACTAATTCCTGTACACGAGCAGCTGTATCGTATAACAATAGCAAGATAAGTAAGTCTCTTCTTCCTCTTGCTGTGGTAATAGGAATTGATGAAAAGACCACCTTTAATTCATCTGCGGTTAAATAATCCACCTCTTTTTTTGGTGCCTTTTTATTTCGAATGGCTAAGATCTGACTAATTTCAAAAATATAATCTGGTGTCTGCCCCTGGATATAGCGAAAAAAGGAATGTAATGCAGCAAGACGATTATTTCTACTATTTACGGAATTATTCTGCGATGTTTCTAGCCAATCTAAAAAGTCCAGGATTAAGATTCGCTTCATATCGGAAACTCTTATTTTATCAACCTTTAAACCTTTTACCGTTTCACAGTATTTCAAAAATATACGAAACGTATCTCTATAGGTACGAATTGTATTTTGGCTTGCATTGCGTTCCGATGGCAGGTAATGTAACAGAAAATCAGATAAGTATTTTGCAAAATCATTCTTCATCTACATCACCTACTTCCGGTATCATATATCCATACAATGCTTCTGTTTCGGAGATAATATGAGGATATAGATCAGATGTTAATTTTAAATAATACTGTGTTCCTCTAAAATCTGTATGTCCTAAATATGCTGCCAGATATGGCATAATATTTAATAGAGTTTCCCCTTCTAGTATTAATTTCTTTAAGGAATGAACGGCAAATGTATGTCTAAAATCATGTACTCTTGGACCATTGCCGATATGTGGAATATCTGCCAATAACAGATAAGTTCTAAATCGTCGATAAATAGTAGTTTTGTCATATATTCCATTGTTATTGGAATAGGTACTTTTAAAAAAGATATCTTCTTTACTAGAATTTCCATGGATTTTCTTATCTAGCTCTTGCATTCGTTGTATTACGGATGGAATGACAGGAATCATTCGATCTTTATTGTTTTTCGCCTGCTTAATAAATATAGTTTGGTTTGTAAAATCAATGTCTTTTCGCTTTAATTTTAGTGCTTCTCCTATCCGCATCCCTGAGGCATAGAGTAAGCGAAACAATACAGAATCAATCATTACCCTGTAAGAATCCGTTATAGTATCATACTGATCTATCGCATTAAAAAAGCATTGTAATTCATCTCTTGAAAAAATATGAGATATATGTCCCCTAAATTTCGGTTGAGATTTTCTAGGG
Source organism: uncultured Lachnospiraceae bacterium (assembly GCA_964595855.1). Classification (GTDB taxonomy): domain Bacteria; phylum Bacillota; class Clostridia; order Lachnospirales; family Lachnospiraceae; genus RGIG8767. The sequence continues at coordinate 1,233 of CAZQTM010000308.1, forward strand.
CAGATGTAAGCTTCCAATCCAATACGTTGCATATAAGTTGCTAAGTTACTCATAATAATTTCTTTTTTATATTTGGTTCCATTCTTCTCATAATCAATACCGTATACAAAAGCTTCAACCATGACCTTTGTAAGTCGTTTTCCAATGTAACCATTCTGCGCATAGAAGGCATCAAAATGCTGTAAGTATCTGCGAGGCACTTCAGTAGAAAATCCAGTTGCTTTCATTTCCTCTAAATAATCCTCAATAACTTCTTTTAAATCACTATAAAATTCATTATTTATCATCTAAAAACACCTCCTCTGGATCAATCATACAGCGCTTCATACCTTCGATATCTATTTTTATATAATAGCTGGTTGTTTCAGAATTCTGATGTCCTAAAACTTCAGATATAACAGGTACAGGGGTTTTGTTTTCTAACATATTTCTTGCAAGCGTATTTCTTAATGCGTGTAGTCCGTGATGTTGTCCTTCTGGCAATGCAATACCCACTTTTTTCATGTAATCATTTAATTCACGATGAAATCCTTCATTCTCACCAAAGCTATCATAAGGAGCTCTGTGACGAATAAATAAACGTGGTGACTTTGATTCTGGACGTCCCATTTTTAGATAATCAATGATTGCCCAGCCAATATCATCTAATAGTGGCAATTCAATAGGGTATTTGGTTTTTTGCATGGTTAACCGTATTAATTTTCGGTTCCAGTCTAAATCCGATAAATTTAATCCACGAATATCACTGACCCTCAATCCTAGTTTTGCAGCTAAAAGAAACATCGCATAATCACGCTTGCCAAGAGGATTATTACGATCAATAGACTCCAGTAATTTTTTCACATCACCAGAACTCCATACAGATGGAACAAAGGCATTTCTTGTAACACGGGAAATAGGAAGATACATACTACAATCTTTGTTGCAGTATTGTTGTGAATAGAGATAAGAGAAAAAGATACGAAGTGAACTTATGATTGTTGCTAAATATTTGGGGCTATGTCCTTCATAATAAGGAGCTAAAAATCCTTTTACTATAACACCATCCACATCATTTGCTGATGTTACATTTTTCTCATTACAGTAGCAAAGGAAAGAAAGAATAAAACGTTCAAAAGTAAGCATGGTACTTTTTGCATAATTACGATAACGACATTCTTCTAGAAACGCAGTGTACTCATCTAAAAAGGCATCTGGAACAACTCTAGGAACAATCTTTTTGCGCATGGAAGTATCAACTACACCAGCGTTAAGATATCGTAATAATAAAAGAGCTGGTCGCATCGACTTATTGGCAGCTCGTCCAGGCAGTTTTGAAAGGTAAAAATAATTCGCAATAAATATGTAGAAAGCTACGAATCT
>CAZQTM010000309.1:0-2592 GCA_964595855.1 uncultured Lachnospiraceae bacterium
TAAAAAGCAGTTGAGCAAATGCTCAACTGCTTTTTAAATGCTTATTCTACTATTTCTGTATTCTCAGCTGCTTCCATTTCTTCGGTTTCTTCATCATCGATATAATCATCGCTCAAACTAAAAGTATCTGTTTCTTTATAATCTGTATTCAATTTTACATCACGATAACGTTTCATACCTGTTCCAGCAGGAATAAGTTTTCCGATAATAACATTTTCTTTTAAACCAATCAGCGGATCTACTTTTCCTTTTATTGCTGCTTCTGTCAGAACCTTTGTTGTTTCCTGGAAAGAAGCTGCTGAAAGGAATGAATTCGTAGCAAGTGATGCTTTTGTAATACCAAGCATGGTCTGTTTACCATCTGCCGGTTTCTTTCCTTCTGCGATCAGTTTTTCATTCATTTCTTCATAATCTAAAACATCTACTAAAGTTCCCGGTAAGAAATCTGCATCTCCATTATCTTCGATGCGAACCTTCTTTAACATCTGTCTTACAATTACTTCGATATGCTTATCACAGATATCAACACCCTGTAAGCGGTATACTCTCTGTACTTCTCGAATCATGTAATCCTGAACGGCACGGATTCCTTTAATCTTTAACAAGTCATGAGGGTTTACACTACCTTCGGTTAATTCATCACCAGCTTCAAGAACAGCTCCATCAAGTATTTTAATTCTGGATCCATAAGGAATCAGATAAGTCTTTGATTCTCCTGTTTCATTATTGGTAATAACAATCTCACGTTTTTTCTTAGTATCTTTAATAGTTGCAACGCCACCAAATTCGGCAATAATTGCAAGTCCCTTTGGTTTTCTTGCTTCAAAAAGTTCCTCAACACGAGGAAGACCTTGTGTAATATCATCACCGGCAACACCACCCGTATGGAATGTACGCATGGTCAACTGTGTACCTGGTTCACCAATAGACTGAGCTGCAATAATACCAACTGCCTCTCCAACCTGTACTGCTTCTCCTGTTGCCATGTTAGCACCATAACATTTTGCGCATATACCAACATGTGAATGACAGGTTAAAATTGTACGTATTTTTACTGAATCAACAGGTTCACCCTTTTCGTTCACACCTACAGATAAAATCTTATTTGCACGGCTAGGTGTAATCATATGATTTCTCTGAACAATGATGTTACCATCTTTATCATTGATATCCTCACATGAATATCTGCCTATAATACGATCCTTAAGACCTTCAATTGTTTCTTTTCCATCCATGAATGCTTTTACAGTCATACCGTAAATTTCATCTTTACCTTCACAGCAGTCTGTTTCGCGGATAATCAAATCCTGTGAAACGTCAACCATACGTCTTGTCAGATATCCGGAATCGGCTGTACGAAGTGCAGTATCGGAAAGTCCCTTACGTGCACCATGGGCTGACATAAAGTATTCCAGTACGTCAAGACCTTCACGGAAGTTTGATTTAATAGGCAACTCAATGGTTCTACCTGTTGTATCAGCCATCAGACCACGCATACCTGCCAGCTGTTTAATCTGCTGGTTAGAACCACGGGCACCGGAATCGGCCATCATAAAGATATTGTTGTATTTATCAAGTCCGCTAAGCAGAACATCAGTCAACTCTTTGTCTGTTTCATTCCATGTTTCAACTACAGCACGATATCTTTCTTCTTCTGTAATCAAACCACGTCTATAGTTCTGGGATATCTTATCAACAGTAGCCTGGGCTTTATCTAACATTTCCTGTTTCTGTTCAGGAACAGTCATATCAGAAATGGAAACCGTCATAGCTGCTCTTGTTGAATATTTATATCCGGTTGATTTAATAGAATCAAGTACTTCAGCAGTCTTTGATGCACCATGTGTATTAATAACTCTCTCAAGAATCTGTTTCAATCCCTTTTTGCCAACATGGAAGTCAACCTCAAGTTTCAGAGCATTTTCTTTTTTGCTTCTGTCAACATATCCTAAATCCTGTGGAAGTATCTCATTAAATATGAAACGTCCAAGTGTGGATTCAACTATATCGGTAACGACTTCGCCATCAATCTTTTTAGAGATACGAATCTTGATTCTGGAGTGAAGGGTACATGCTTTATTTTCATATGCTAAAATTGCTTCATTAATGCTCTTGAAGAATTTTCCTTCGCCTACTGCCCCTTCTCTTTCCTGTGTTAAGTAATAAATACCCAGTACCATATCCTGTGAAGGAACAGCGACCGGTCCTCCGTCTGAAGGTTTTAACAGGTTGTTAGGAGATAACAGTAAGAAACGGCATTCTGCCTGTGCTTCCACTGACAATGGAAGATGGACAGCCATCTGATCACCATCAAAATCGGCATTGAAAGCTGTACATACTAATGGATGCAGTTTGATAGCTTTACCTTCTACCAAAATTGGCTCAAATGCCTGAATTCCAAGTCTGTGAAGTGTGGGTGCACGGTTTAACATAACAGGATGTTCTTTAATTACTTCCTCTAATACATCCCATACACTATTATCTAATCTTTCAACAAGTTTCTTTGCATTCTTAATATTCTGAGAAATACCTCTGAACACTAATTCTTTCATAACAAATGGTTTAAATAATTCGATCGCCATTTCTTTTGGA
>CAZQTM010000310.1:0-2583 GCA_964595855.1 uncultured Lachnospiraceae bacterium
CCACATAGGACCAAAGCGGTCCAAAATGTGCGGGTACCAATTCCCATTTTGTAGTTCGTTCCATAAAACTCCTTTCCAAGAGGGGAACTTATCTCCTCTCTGTGTGATTTTTTCGATAAACTATCTGATCTGATAGATTAACCTGTAATCGTACTAGCTGCTCTGTTAAAGAAGCTATCAATCAGGTTCTTAAAGGAATTTGCTATTACTCCGTCTGTTGCTAAAAGCATCACGATGATTGCTACTAATGCACTGATTGCTACTGCTGCAATAATTACTGATCCGTACTGTTCAAAAATCTCTTTCATATAACATCCTCCAAATACATATGTTTTGAGCAACAAAATAGACAGTACCAAGCTGGCCTGTCTATTTTTAAGTTACTATTCAATGAGTTCATTTTTCAATCCATATAAAAATGGATTAGTAGACTGTTCGCTTGCCATCCACTTTTTCAAATTAACTTATTAAGTTTTCACGTGATATCCCTAGTTTTCAGCTCTATCCCGCTATTTCTCCTTTAATTCCATTCAATATTCAATATTCAATATATAGAAACTCCCATAAATACTATTTATAGATACCATAAGTCTTATTTGTATCCTGAATATAAATGATACCCTTTCCCGGTTCATCAACATTCAATGCTTCTCTAATGGAAGCTACAATTGCTTCCGTCATACTTATTTCCGAAAGAATAATTACAATTTCCTTTTCTGGTTCAATATCCATAGAAAAGAGTTTACTTGTTTCATGTATACCCGAACCTCTTCCGTTTACAATCGTACCACCTTTTGATCCTGCTTTGCTTGCTGCTTCAATAACATCTTCTGCTTTCCCTTTATCAACAATACTTGTAATCACTTGATACATTATAATATCTTCACCCCTTTCATTTTCCACATAATCGCATTTATAGCTCCTTGTTCCTACCGCAGCACAAATTGAAGTGGTAAATGCAATACCATGGTTTGGTTTGTCAAATTTATATTCATGATTCATTAATTCTAATGCTTGGTATGCTGTTTCTTTATCAGCAACCATATATAATATTTCTTTCCTGACATCAGAAAGACCAATATAATCCCAAATTTTGTTTTGCACAGTTCCCTTAGCTATTGTTATTGTTCCACCATGTATTCCATGATGTTTAGCTATCCTTAAAATTTTACTTCCCAATCCAAAGTTAACAATTACGCAAATTAACTCAATATCTAAAATATTTTTTTTATTCTCCATTGCCTTCAAGTCCTCCTTTCTTAGACTTCAGCTTAAATATAAAGCCTAATATCTGTAACGCAATTAAAGGTGTCATAGCAACCATCGCAATCATTCCAAAGCCATCTACTAAAACATTTGCCCCTTCAATTGCTTCTGCTGCGCCTTGTGCATAAGCCAAAATAAATGTAGCTGTCATAGGTCCTGATGCAACACCTCCAGAATCAAATGCAATACCTACAAAAAGTTTAGGTACAAAGTAACTCATTGCTATAGAAATAATATATCCTGGTAAGAGATACTGCCATAACTGTAACTCAGGAATAAGGATTCTAATCATAGATAACGCAACAGCTATACCTACTCCTATTGCCAATGTAAACATTACGACTTTTCTCTTTACATATCCACTCGTAACATCCTCTATCTGATGCGTTAATACATATACTGCCGGTTCTGCAAGTATAGTAACTACACCCAATATGAATCCTACAAGGACAACATACAATTTATTATCCAAAGAAGCAATACTATATCCAACAGCAGCCCCCACATCCATAAAACCGGCATTTACACCCACTAAAAACAAAACTAATCCTATAAATGTAAACAGTAAGCCAAACAGTATTTTTCGCACCTCCCTCTTTGATAACTTAAAAGAGGTTTTTCGAAATATTAAAAATAGTACTAAAACAGGAAATAATGCAATGATTATTTCTCCAGATATTTTAGGGAATTCATGAATAAATGGGTAAATTATCAAATCCGACACATTTTTTTGTTCAAGACTGCCTGTTATTTTATCCGTTGCTGATATAATACTCATCAACATAACAGATAAGATTGCTCCTGTTGATGCAATAGCAACTAATCCAAAGCTATCCTTTTCTGATGCTTTACTGTCTTTTTTCATTTTTGATACGCCTATTGCAAGTGCCAGAATAAATGGAACTGTTAAAGCTCCGGTTGTAGCTCCAGATGCATCAAATGATATTGCCAAGAACTCTGGTGAGCATAAAAACGCAAGAATAAAAATAAAACCATATATAATTGATAATAACTTGTACAATGGAAAATTAAAAACAATTCTTATAAGACCTATCGCAAGCATGATAGCAATACCTATTGAGACTACAACCACAATGCTTCCTTTTGATATCAAACCCGATGTAACAGAATCAACCTGTCCTGCCAAAATATGAAGATCAGGTTCAGCAACCGATATGAAAAACCCAAGTATTAATCCAGCAATGGCTACGAACCATAACTTGTTACTCCTTGCAACTGTTGCCCCCATGTTATTACCAATTGGAGTAATTCCAATATCTACTCCGATTAAAAATATTGTTAATCCAAAGATAATGA
>CAZQTM010000311.1:0-2582 GCA_964595855.1 uncultured Lachnospiraceae bacterium
ATTGTACCAAGTCGCTGGCGCGACGGCTAGCTCTAGTTACAATGTTTCCACTACTTTCTTGAAATATTTTCATTTTTCTAAAAATAAAAGTAGCGGTTTGTTTCTATATGCTTTATTGTTGAATTACCTCTAAACCAATAATAAATACACATATACACAACCCGCTATGTATAATTTATCATCTTTTTACTTATTCAACAACTACATATCTTATTTTTTTGTTCGTCCGCCGCCTTTTTGAATTGATTTTTTATATTTATCAATTCAATTTTAAGGAGGTTCCATTATGGACAAATATTTTAATTCTTATCGGGAGATGATCTCCCTTCGTGGTCTTACTGACCATACCATGAAATCCTACAGTACCTATATCCGTGCTTATCTCGATTATCTCTCGGATATCCTTCATAAAAATCCTACTGACGTTTCCTGGCAGGAACTCCGCGACTTTATCAAGTGGCTTCAGAATGCAAGGTCTTTAAGTGACCGTACCATGAATGCTGCTATTTCACAGCTTCAATTCTTTACCATCTATGTCCTGCATAAACCATGGAATTCAACGCAACTTCCACTCAGAAAATTTGATACTTACATTCCTTTTGTCCCTACAAAAGAGGAAGTCTGGGAGTTTATCTCCACTATGCCTGATTTAAAACAAAAGACTATGGTCACTATCATGTATTCTTCAGGACTTCGTATTGGTGAAGTCTGTCATATCCGGTATGAACATATCAAGCGGAAACAGATGCGTATTTACATACCTCGTTCCAAGAACCGTTCGGACCGTTATGCCATTCTTTCACAAAGAGCACTTGCCCTTCTTACGGAATACTGGTATGCATACGGCAGACCTACAGGATGGCTTTTCCCCAAACAGTTTGATTTAGAACGTCCCATCGATACCTTTTATCTTTCCAGGCATATCCATGCACAGGAAGACCGTCTTGGTTGGGAGCGGCGTATCACCTGTCATTCCTTCCGTCATGCTTTTGGCACACATCTCTATGAAAGTGGCACTGATTTACTGACAATAAAGGAGCTTCTTGGACATAAATCCCTGCTTTCCACGACCATTTATATCCATTTGGCTGGAAACGGTGTCGATTCTGTGACAAGTCCTTTTGACCAGATGGGCGGTGGTTCTATTGGGTGATTACAAAATCAGACAGATCTGGGCTGCTTCTTATCCGGATTACTGTTCATCGGAGCATTATCAATCCGATGTTCAGGAAAAGGCATCCCATGCCATCTTAAACTGTAAATCCGGAAAACTTGGTAGCAACATCAGTCAGTGCACCGACTGTGGGCATACAGAAATCCATCATAATTCCTGTCGTAATCGCAACTGTCCCAACTGTCAGGCAGTTCTTAAGGAAATCTGGGTTGATAAACGAAGGGCAGAAGTCATTGATTCGTCTTATTTTCATGTGGTCTTTACCCTTCCTCATGAACTGAACCCTCTGATTTACTGTAATCAGAAGCTCCTGTACAACCTTCTGCACAGATGCTCCGCGGAAACACTTTTAGAATTATCTTTCAATCCAAAGTATCTCGGCGCGACACCTGGTATCATTCAGGTTCTTCATACCTGGAACCAGGAACTGGATTATCATGTTCACATGCATTGCATTGTATCTGGCGGTGGCCTTACAACCGATCAGAAAATACGGAAATCCAAAGGTAAATTTTTTATCCCTGTAAAAGTCCTGCGTGATAAATTCAAAGGAAAATATCTTGCGTATCTGCATTCGTATTATCAAAATGGGCAGTTATCCTTTTCTACCTCCTGCAACAGCTTAAGAAACTCTTATCACTGGAATGAATGGAAGAACAGCCTTTATGAAAAAGAATGGTGTCCTTATATCAAAGAAACCTTCAACGGTTTTGGCAATGCCATCGAGTATCTCGGTAAATATACACATAAGATTGCTATCTCAAACAACCGAATCGTTTCTGTTTCGGGTCATCAGGTGACCTTCTCTGCTAGAGGAAAAAATTCAGGAAATCCAAGACGCAGCATTACGCTTTCACACATTGAATTTATTCGCAGGTATCTGATGCATGTACTTCCATCAGGATTTCAAAAAATTCGTTATTACGGCTTTCTCAATAACCGAATGAAATCCAAAAACCTGAAAGTAATCTTTAAACTTCAGGGACATCAGAAGTTCAAATGTCGTTATACGGAACTGTCCATAGCAGATCTGCTAAAGGCTGTATGGAAGTTTGATATCAGTCTCTGTCCAGACTGTGGACATGCTACCATGAAACAACTTGGAAGGACGTATGCCTCTTTCGGATAATTTATATCTTATTTCATATGAAATTTTCAAGGCCTCCCACCGGAAGGTCTGCAAAGCATACCCTAAAACAGATTTTTCTATCAAAAGCATTTCAGTCGTATGCGTTAACTCTGGGTTTTCTGATTTTTTAGAGAAAAGAAAAAGATACAATCCCCATATACAAACCGGCTAACCTTACGCGAATTGGTACAATCGTGAAGAATCACTTTTTGAGCAACTGACGTTTATTGATCAGCTGCTCTTTTGTTTGCTCAAAAACTGATACTTCACTTAAGAATT
>CAZQTM010000312.1:0-2576 GCA_964595855.1 uncultured Lachnospiraceae bacterium
CTGTCGAATGGTGTCAGAACCAGGGGCTTGAATTTGATGCTGTTAATGATAATCTGCCGGAAATTGTTGAATACTATGGAAGTAACAGCCGGAAGATTACTTGTGATTATTATATTGATGATCGGATGATGGCGATTATTCAATAAAAAATTACTTTAAAAAATATTTATTAGATAATAAATTTCTCCTCTTGTTCTTCGTATATCTCCACTTTTCTAATTGGACACCCATAATGTATTGCGATCTTCTTCATTTGATCATAGTTTTTTTCATTCATTTTATTTCCACAAATTATAGCAGTCGGGGTTACCAAATTATCAATCGTTTTTCCTGACAATTTAAAATCATCATCAAACGAAATATATCTCCATTCTTTTTGGAATTTCCATGATTCATGTTTTAATGTATTTCCTAGTGTATGCAATAAATAATAAGTACTACTTTCACCATTCAATATTTTTCCAGGATTAAATACACATTTATATACATTCGTCATATCATATTTCCGAGACAAATAAATAACTGGTTTTATAGACTGCTTAAATTCATCTGTATTTTTCAGCACAGAGAAGTCATATTCTACACAATATCCCTTGTACTTATCTGCATAATAATACCACATGGGAAAATTATAAAGTTCTTCTGTAAAACATGAAATCCAACATTTTTCAAACCAGAACTTTGATTTTTTAATTATTTCCTCATAATACTCTTCAGCGGATAATGAAAATTCATCTTTCTTATTAAATTCATTATATTCTTTCATAATTTTATCTTTTTGTATGAAAAATCCTTTTGTATCATACGGATCATCAAATGATGTTGCATGGGACACATATATTTTCCTATTCACTAATGTTTCTATCCTTTGTTTTTCAAAAGGCTCAAACTTATATAATTTTTGAGGTATATGACAATTTTTTATTGTTTCTGCATCATTATAATGACCTGAATAATACAAATTTAAATAATCTATTATCCATTTATCCATTTTCATCCACATCCATCTTATCTTTTTTTTCCAATATATTAATCAAATCCAATCAGAAAGTTCAAACAGACCAATTCTAATCACGATGTTACTCTCAACCATAACTATCTCCGTTAGACGGTTTTAAATTATTCCTTTAGTATTATCGTTCTGTAGCGCTAGTAGAAACTCAGCTAATGAGACAGAAGTATTCACATAAAGTCGTGCATGATAGTCTTTAATTTCTACTCTTTTCATCCCAACACCATGTGCATCGCTATCCTTATTTCTCATTTCACTAATTGACCCAATTATCTTATTGATGCCATTTATCAAATCATTAATACGCCGATCTGTTTGTGAATCCTGATGAATATCATAAAGTTGTCGCACTTGGACAAATAATTTGTTGATATCTCCGCTTTCTGATGGGGTTTCATTTTTCTTCTCGATCATGTAACAAAAAACTTCTTCCAAAAGTGTTCTGGATTGAGTAATAGCACTGTCAAAATTGTTATCTTCAACATTTTTTAATGCTCGTTCTGCAATACTTATCACATATTTTCGATCGATATTTTTAATTTTAGGAGCTTCTACCTTTACCTGTTCTCCCAGCTTGCATATTAAAAAATCACTTCCTACTACACGTAATTCATATCCACCAAAAAACAAAATTCCATTAATCTGGCCCAATATTTCAGTCATGATTCTTTTATATGCAGACTCTATATCATTAGACGATATTCCAGAAAGAATCTTCCTAAATTGGTTTTTATCAAATAGATACCCCAATAAGTCTGAGCATCTTTCTTCCTTAATACACTGATCAAACAGCATATCAACATATTTCCAACGGCTTAGATTTACTCCCCCGCCCCATTTATATTCCATTGGAATCCCGAAATTTCTGCAAATTTCACATAGATCAGGACCACTTAAATATGGCATCTGAATTTTAATTGTCCTTCCAGTTTCTGTTTCATATTCTCCATATGCAACATCACCATCAAGGATTTCAAAGATTTGCTTTGTCTTTAATAAATGAAATAAACTATCCTTAGTATTAATGGTTTACACTTCCTTTGTTTGATATATCCAAAGAACAATGTCCTGCATCATCCTATACATCATCAACGCATCTGCTCTGGATGGTGTTTCAACAGTCCCCTCTTCTCTATGTGTTCCATAGTCCGACATCATCGAATATATAGCGTATATCGCTCTTGTCTTCTTATATGAACCCGTATTATTTTCCTCAAAAAAATCTGATAAATCATTTTTTCCTGTAGCTTCAATTGCTGCTTTTAATGAAGTAATATCTGTCATTTCACCTGAGATATTTGCAGTCCCTCTAAACCACTTGGCAAAATCCTCTGGACCCTTGTACTTTGAAAAAATGCCAGTAAGAACCGTTCTACATGATTCAATGCAAGTTCCATAATTATTGGAAACAAACGAATCTAGAGCACCTTTATATGCAGAAAAAACTCCTTCAAATGAGTTTTCTAACCAGTTCTCGACCTCCGAAATATTTTCAAATCTATCAGAGTCTGATGTAAACGGCTCTACTCCAAAACTTCCGTCCTCGTGAATCAATCTAAATCCG
>CAZQTM010000313.1:0-2575 GCA_964595855.1 uncultured Lachnospiraceae bacterium
GTAACAATAAAAAATTCAAGCTATTTATTACTCAGTCTGCAAATGTAGGAACTATTTTTATTAATACGAACTCCGGGAAGATTTCAAATATTCTTGCGGACAAGGAATATAAGGAAAGTGGAAAGATTCAGGTCCTAAATGAAAAGGGAGAGTTGAACTATAGCGGTGGCTTAGACTACATTAAAGGGCGTGGTAATTATTCATGGGATAATTACGATAAGAAACCATTTTCCATCTCCGTTAAAAATGCAGCCTCACTATTAGGGTTACCATTCGGAAATAAATATGTACTTGTATCCAATGCATCAGATCCCTCCTTAATTAGAAACGATATAACTCGTGGGATGGAAGAAGCATTAGGGATGTTATATACAGGCAAAGGAAGATTTATTGATTTATATCTAAATGGAGAATATCAGGGAAATTATTATTTATGTGATAGTATAGAAATTGGTGAACAGAGAATCAATATTGCTAATTTAGAAGAGCAGATGAACTTGGTATATCAGAATAATAATTATGATGCATATAAAGATTATGAGACAGATAATAAAAAGGGAAAGCTACTTGAGTATCAACCTGAAGATATTACAGGTGGGTACCTGGTAGAAAGGGAATTTGAAGATCGCTATAAAATGGAATATGCTCAGAATACAAGCTGCTTTGTAACAGATAGTGGGGAACATTTTATTGTTCAGTCACCGGGATATTGCTCCAAGGAACAGATAGACTATATCAGCAGTTATTTTAGCGAAGCAGAACAAAGCATTTTTTCTGACAGTGGATATCATCCGGTTACAGGAAAAAAATATTCGGAATATGTGGATATGGATTCTTATGCAAAAAAGTATCTTGTGGAAGAAGTAAGTAAAAACTATGATGCAGGAGTCTCCAGTTCTTTTTTCTATAAAGATAGTTCGAAAATAAGTGATAAAATTTTTGCAGGTCCGGGATGGGACTATGATATGACGTTTGGTAACTACCTGGAATGGATGGAGTATTTTTCAAAGGACCCTTATGGAATCAGTAGATTAACCCTCCATGATCATGCCACCAGCGTTTATGATTTTTTATACAAAAAGCAAGAATTTTATCAATTGGTTACCGATTATTATGCCCGATATGTGTTTCCGTATCTTAACTATTTAGTAAATGATGGCATAAGCGAATATGAAAGGCAGTTAGAACGGTCAGCTGATATGGATTATATCAGATGGAGCAGTCAGTACCTTAATAACAGTCATTATGTAAACAGAAATGAAAGCTTTGAGTCTCTAAAGAATTTTGTTAAATTAAGAAAAGAATTTCTAGATTCCGTATGGATTATGGATAAAAAGTTTCATATCGTTAAATTTTTAAAAGACGGAACCATATATGAAATCCGCTATATTGAAGATGGTACAGAATTAGGTAGTTTAAGTGAAACGGATTCTACGCTAAGATGGCGAGATGAAAAAAGTGGATATTATGTAAACAAGAATACCGTTATAAAGAAAGAAACAGTATTAATTTGCGACTAGTGTATAGAGATACATAGGAGATACAATGAAATATCGAGTGGAGAACAAATATCTGATTACGAATAACCAGATACTTTGCTTAAAAGCGAAACTGGAACATTGCATGCAATACGATAGTAATATGCATGGCGATTCTTACCTTGTCAGAAGCCTTTATTTTGATGACAGATTTGACTCCTGTCTCTATGCAAATGAGTCAGGTACGGATGAGCGTGAAAAGTTCAGGATAAGAACGTATAACAATATTAAAGAGTTGATTCATCTGGAACAAAAAAGTAAACTGCATGGATTTACAAATAAAATATCAGAGAATCTAACCAAGGAAGATGTGGAGTGCTATCTGAATGCTGAACCACCAAGACCTCGAACGGAGGATGGTTTCTTAAAGAAAAAATTATATGTACAGATGCAGACGAAACTGCTTCGACCGGTTCAGATTATAGAATATGATAGGACCGCTTTAATTGAACCTCTTGGAAATGTACGAATCACATTTGACCAAAACATCTGTGGTACCGGAGAAATCACTACCTTCTTTGAGGATGTGATTCCGGCTATTCCAATTTTACCAGAGGGTCAGCATATTTTAGAAATAAAGTATGATGAATTTTTACCGGATTACATAAGAAAAATGGTTAATACCGGAGAATTACAGCAAATATCTTTTTCAAAATATTATTTTGCGAGAGTAAATGAAAGGATTATGATATGAGTTTTCAAGATGTAATTAAGAAATCAGTTTTAGAAGGATTTACCAATACCGATTTACCCACCATACAGATAGTATTGACATTGGGAATAACTTTTCTGATTGCGTTATACATATACTTTATTTATAAACTGGTTACAAAATGCTCTTTTTACAATAAAGGTTTTCATGTTTCCATGGCGATTATTTCAGTGGTAACGGCAGGTATTATTATTGCCATGCAGTCCAGTATTGTAATTTCACTTGGTATGGTAGGTGCGCTCTCCATCGTTCGATTCCGTACAGCAATCAAAGATCCAATGGACTTATTGTTTTTATTCTGGTCAATTGGAACGGGAATCATCTG
>CAZQTM010000314.1:0-2565 GCA_964595855.1 uncultured Lachnospiraceae bacterium
GGCTTCGCTTTTTTTATGTGAGGAGGAGATAATTATGACAGAAGAAATTATGAGTGCCGTAACTGGCGAAACGTTTGGCGTCTGGTTTTTAATTGGCGCAGCATTGGTGTTCTGGATGCAGGCAGGTTTTGCAATGGTTGAGGCTGGTTTCACCAGGGCAAAAAACACAGGTAATATTTTAATGAAGAATCTTATGGATTTCTGCATTGGAACAGTAGTATTTATATTAATTGGATTCAGCCTGCTTTTAGGTGAAGACATGATTGGTTTTATTGGAAAACCAGGGTTGGATATTTTTACAGACTATGCGAATTTTGATTGGTCAAATTTTGTATTTAACTTGGTTTTCTGTGCAACTACGGCAACGATTGTTTCGGGTTCTATGGCTGAAAGAACAAAATTTTTATCATATTGTATTTATTCAGCTGTTATATCAGCGGTCATCTATCCTATTGAAGCACATTGGATCTGGGGTGGTGGTTGGCTGTCACAGATAGGCTTTCATGATTTCGCGGGTTCCACAGCAATACATATGGTTGGCGGTATTTCAGCTTTAGTGGGTGCGGCACTTCTTGGGCCTCGTATTGGAAAATTTGTAAAGAATAAAGAGGGAAAAATCACAAAGGTGAATGCTTTTCCGGGACACAGTTTACCGTTAGGATGTCTGGGCTGTTTTATTCTCTGGTTTGGCTGGTACGGATTTAATGGTGCTGCTGCAACCAGTATACCACAATTAGGGTCGATATTCTTAACAACGACAGTTTCACCTGCGGTTGCGACTGTTGTTTGTATGATTTTTACATGGTTAAGATATGGGAAACCAGATGTATCTATGTGTCTGAATGCATCTTTAGCAGGTTTAGTTGCGATTACTGCTCCATGTGACGTCACGGACTGTTTGGGAGCATCTATAATTGGTGCTGTAGCTGGACTTCTTGTTGTATTCGGAGTATGGTTCCTAGACAATGTACTGCGTGTGGATGATCCTGTTGGTGCAGTTGCAGTCCATTGCTTAAATGGTATTTGGGGCACAATTGCAGTTGGATTGTTTGCTACAACCAGTGCACCTGGAAATGATAGTATTATAGGTGTTTTCTATGGTGGTGGATTTCATCAGCTTGGAATTCAGTTAGTAGGATTTGTATCAGTAGCTGCATGGGCAGCAATTACCATTACCATTGCATTTTTGCTAATTAAAAAGACAGTTGGTCTGCGTGTATCGGAAGAAGAGGAAATCATTGGTTTAGACAGCTGTGAACATGGTCTTGCATCTGCATATTCCGGATTCAGCATTATGGATGTTTCGGGAACAATGACAATGGAAGTTAACAATAATACAGACCTGGGTGAAGAAATTTACGATAATGCATCGGAAGCAAAAAAGAATGCCTCTGTACCGGTAGTTGTAACGAATGAAGCGATAACCGGAATGTATAAAGTCACTATTATCTCAAGACTTTCAAAATATGACCATTTAAAGAAAGCAATGAATGAGCTTGGTGTAACTGGTATGACAGTAACACAGGTTATGGGATGTGGAATACAAAAGGGTGCTGGAGAAAAATACCGTGGTGTAGAATTAGATGCAACCTTATTACCAAAAGTTAAGGTAGAAGTTATTGTAAGTAAAATACCGGTAGACGCTGTAATAGAAGCAGCAAAGAAAGCATTGTATACGGGTCATATCGGTGATGGAAAAATATTTGTATATAATGTAGTAAAAGTGGTTAAGGTACGAACAGGCGAAGAGGATCTCTTAGCTTTACAGGATGTTGAGTAAAACATTTTATATAGATTTTAATTTATTGTGGTTTCCACTGCTTTTTAGCAGTGTTACCTATATCCCTAATAGTTTTGTTTTGTGAGATAGAGACCCTGGGTGCTTCCACCACCCGGGGTTTCTTCCAATTTATATATTTGTATGAATATAATAAAATTTATAAAAAAATCATAAATTTGAAACAAATGTAAACTTGACTTTGGAATTGAAAAAGAGTAAACCTTAAACATATTTAGTTGCTACTCTAAATATGAAGTATAAAAGAAAGGAAGTGATTAAAACGGATACGCTGGGAAAAGAATTACTAAATCAGTTAAATTGTGAAACCGTGTTTACCATCCCTGTTTTTGGTGGAATTAAAATAGATGAAGCGGTAGTGGTTACATGGATTATAATGGCTGGTCTCACACTTGTTTCCATTATATTGACAAGAAACCTTAAGGTAGATAATCCGGGTAAGGTCCAATTACTATTAGAATCCACAGTTGAGGGTGCAAATAATTTTTTTGAAGATATTGTAGGTGAGAACGGGAGACAATATATTCCGTATTTAATTACAGTAGGTTTGTTCATAGGGGTTTCCAATCTGATTGGTTTATTAGGATTCAAACCACCTACAAAAGACATGAATGTTACAGCAGCACTTGCACTAATGAGTATTATTTTAATTGAATACGCAGGAATTCATAGAAAAGGACCTTTGAAATGGGTGAAGAGCTTTACTAAACCTATTGCAATTATTACCCCAATTAATATATTGGAAGTATTTATTAGGCCATTGTCAC
>CAZQTM010000315.1:0-2513 GCA_964595855.1 uncultured Lachnospiraceae bacterium
AAAGAAAAGTCGGTATCGAGTTTACTCGAATACCGACTTTTCTTTATGGTTACATAGGGCGAAGCCCGTGCATGATAAAAATAATAATATGTGGCGACGCCACATATTATTATTTTTAGAATCGTCACGGCTCATTGCCACCGTGACTTCGTCGTCTTGCCTTTTTAGAATCGTCACGGCTATTGCCACCGTGACGTAGAAAGCATTTCAAGAATCGTCACGGCTCATTGCACCCCCTCCCCCTAATTGTTTTTTTCTAGGAACCTTATATTTTCCCCTTGACACAATTTTATTACTTGTAGTAGAATGGACAGTGCACTATTGTGGTGTGGTATGCTAATTTGAACTCAATAAACCATTAGGTTTGAGTCATTGATTCATAAGCAGTCTAGCATAATGATCTATGTGAATGGATTATTTTGCTAACATAAAAATATAAGAACGGGGTGAAATGTCAATGGAAAAGAACAGAATACGTCCTTCTTTAAACAGTAAAAAGATGCGTATGAGTTATTCACGACAAAAAGAGGTTTTGGAGATGCCCAACTTGATAGAGGTCCAGAAGGATTCCTATAAGTGGTTTTTAGATGAAGGCTTAAAAGAAGTCTTTGATGATATATCTCCAATAGCGGATTACAGCGGACATCTAAGTCTTGAATTCGTCGACTTTGAGTTATGTGAAGATGATGTAAAGTATTCTATTGAGAAGTGCAAGGAAAGAGATGCAACATACGCAGCTCCTTTAAAGGTAAGGGTACGCCTCTACAATAGGGAAAAAGAGGAAATCAGTGAGCATGAAATTTTCATGGGTGATCTTCCACTGATGACTGAAACGGGTACTTTTGTAATTAATGGCGCAGAACGTGTAATTGTAAGCCAGTTGGTTCGTTCCCCCGGTATCTATTATGCTATATCCCATGATAAAATTGGTAAAATATTATACTCTTGCACAGTCATTCCAAACCGTGGTGCTTGGTTAGAGTACGAAACGGATTCGAATGATGTATTTTATGTGCGTGTAGATAGAACAAGAAAAGTTCCTATAACTGTGTTGATTCGTGCCCTCGGTGTTGGTACGAATGATGAAATTAGAGAACTGTTTGGCGATGAACCTAAAATTGAAGCAAGTTTTACAAAAGACGTTTCAAGTAATTATCAGGAAGGTCTGTTAGAGTTATACAAAAAAATTCGTCCAGGTGAGCCTCTTAGCGTTGAAAGTGCAGAGAGTCTTATTACAGCTATGTTCTTCGATCCAAGAAGATACGATTTAGCTAAGGTTGGTAGATATAAGTTCAACAAAAAGTTAATGCTCCGCAACCGTATCAGACATCAAATCTTGGCTGAGGATGTAGTTGATTTAACAACAGGAGAGATTTTAGCTGAAAAAGGAACAAAAGTAACCCCAGAATTAGCAGACTCCATTCAGAATGCTGCTATTCCATTTGTATGGATTCAAACAGAAGAAAAGAACGTAAAAGTTCTTTCTAATATGATGGTTGATATTACAAATTTTGTTGACTGTAACCCAAGAGAACTTGGTGTAACAGAATTAGTATATTACCCTGTTCTTGCAGGAATTCTGGAGGAACATAGAGATCACCCAGAAGAGCTTGCTGAAGCAATTAAAAAGAATATACATGAGTTGATTCCAAAGCACATAACAAAAGAAGATATTATTGCTTCTATTAATTATAATATTCATTTGGAATATGGTATTGGTAAAGATGATGATATCGATCATTTAGGAAACAGACGTATTCGTGCGGTTGGAGAGTTATTACAGAATCAGTATCGAATTGGTTTATCAAGACTGGAAAGAGTTGTTCGTGAAAGAATGACAACACATGATGCTGAAGATGTGTCGCCACAGGCTTTAATCAACATTAAACCAGTACAGGCTGCTGTTAAAGAATTCTTTGGTTCTTCACAGTTGTCACAGTTCATGGATCAGAATAACCCACTTGGTGAATTAACGCATAAGAGACGTCTTTCTGCATTGGGTCCTGGTGGTCTTAGCCGTGACCGTGCCGGATTCGAGGTACGAGATGTTCACTATTCTCACTATGGAAGAATGTGTCCTATTGAGACACCAGAAGGTCCTAATATCGGTCTGATCAACTCTCTTGCTTGTTATGCAAGAATAAATGAGTATGGTTTTGTAGAAGCTCCTTATAGAAAAATTGATAAATCAGATACAGCTAACCCAAGGGTTACAGATGATGTTGTATATATGACAGCAGATGAAGAGGATAATTACCACGTAGCACAGGCAAACGAATTACTTGACAATGATGGTCACTTCGTACGTAATTCCGTTGCGGGTCGTTACAGAGAGGGAACACAGGAATATCCTAAGACCATGTTTGATTACATGGATGTATCTCCTAAGATGGTATTTTCAGTTGCAACAGCACTGATTCCTTTCCTGGAAAATGATGATGCTAACCGTGCGCTGATGGGATCCAACATGCAGCGTCAGGCTGTACCGCTTTTGGTTACCGAAGCACCAGTAG
>CAZQTM010000316.1:0-2506 GCA_964595855.1 uncultured Lachnospiraceae bacterium
GTTTAAGGCAATCAGTAGCCTTGCCTTTTTTATATATGATATCATGGACAACAGTTGTCTCATCTCCTTCCTTATGAATAATATAATAGTCTAGAAGGAGTCTGAAGAATAGAAGCTTATTATAGAAACCAGGAATATCTATGTTTTTATTTTCATTGAAGATGTTGATAAGCTCCTTCCTGTAAAAAGAGTATCCATCTTTTAAATCTAGGTGAATAACAATTACAAGCTTAAGAAAATCAGGAAATGAAATCAAACTTCTGTTTTCTGCATTATTATCTAAATGATTAAACTGATTTTGTTTAGCCTCGATGGAATCAATTGTGCTGTCATCTTCTGCATCATACGAATTTTCAGTTTTTTCAAGGGCTTCATGAAACTTATTATCGCGACATAATGAAATAGCACTTTCGTATTTTTCTCTATACTTTTCTTCAGGCTCATCAGAATTCTTTTTAATAACAGGTCGATCCATATCAGATACAGTATTCCATATTCTAGTAAGAAAATCCTTGTTATCTTGGTTTTTCATTAGTTCTACCTTAAGTATTTCATGTTGCTCTAACCCTTTTCCTGTGGCATTCATAGCTTCAAAATATTTATTCAAGGAAGCTGGGTTACGTGTATATGAAGAAGGAAGTTCAGAGAAAAAGAAGGATAATCTTTTAAAAACATTGGTTGAAAATTTGTTTCTATCATCATCGGAAGTGAATTCATTTATCATAAATTCAGTGATAACTTTTATTCCATTCTCCATTTTTTCATTTACCTCTTGAGCTTGATGTCTAAAAATTCTATTTTTCAAGTATTCATTATCGGTACTGCGGGCAATAAAGTGCAATCTTTTACCTTCTTTGAGGAATAGATTCCAATTATCACTTTCACAATAATTTCCATTCAAGAATGCAATAGCCATTAAATTTATTACAGTAAAACGTTGTTGACCATCTATTAGGCTATAACTATTACTATCATTTTCATCAGATATGCAAGAAAGCATACCTAAATAGTAGGGAGAATTATCATCAGAATCAAAGTGATTTTTTAAATCGAATAATAATCCTTTAACTTGATCTGTATCCCATGTAAACAATCGCTGATAGAGAGGTATTGAAAAATTTAATTTTTCTTTTTCAATTATTTCTGGTGTATATCTATATGTATTCATTATTGTAATTTTATAATTGTTGAGTCTGTAAATTCATCTGATATTTCATTAAAGATATCTTGTAAATGTTGATAGAATCTCATCGCAATTCCTTGCTCTTCTAAATCTCGTCCAGTAGTATGAATGGATGCCAAACATTCGGCTAGAAAAAATGTAGGAGAAGATGCTTGATCTACCATCATCACAATCTCAGATTTACAGGCATATTCTCTTATCTTATACGATAAAGCACGATTATTTTCATATCTATGCTGAGCTATGCTGCTAGCTATACAAAACAGCGCCTCTGCAAGATATTGCTCACCAAATTTCAAATAATACCCAAAGAGCAATGTCTCAATTATACTTGAATATTTCCAATGTGATTCAAATTGCAAATGCGTTTTGAGAGCTTTAAAATGTTTGGTTCCACAGAATTGCTGATATTTTCTTACGAAAGATTCGGTATATCCGAAAAAGTGAGAACCTCCTTGAATTTTTTCATAAAAGTCAAAATTTTCACCAAAGGCAGGAATATCCTGTAATACAATAGCTGTAGAAAACTCGTCTTTTACGATATGCTTTTCTTTGGGGTTATAATCATTTTTACGCATCCATTTTCTTAATCTTAATAAATGACATGACATTGTTCTGTTCAATAATTCATAGTCATTCTTTAGAATATTGTTCCACCTTGAAGATAAATGTTCAGCTTGCTTTTCGGAAGATATATATCTTAAATGATGGGCTTTCAAAAGATCGAAATCAGTAAGTGGAATACCTTTTGAATTTTCATTTGAAAAAAATGTATATGCTAAATCTAGTCTGCTTTCTTTTAATATAAGAACTGAAAAGATAAGTTTGTTTATAATTCTACTACATAACGTTTCCTCATATGTATTTGCAGAAAGTTGACCTATTAACCATTTTGCATTGGCAATGTGTTTTTTGGAACTCTCAGAAAGAAATTTTTGGTTTAAAAGCGGTAAGTCTCCAGTGTAATTAAGCACTTTTGAAATCAGAGACAATGTCACAAGCCGTTGCTGACCATCTATAATCACATATTCTTCATTATTTGTTTTTTGAAGGATAATCGTACCTAAGTGATATTCACTATCTGATGGAATTTCTTTTAAGCTATTCCACAGAGATTTGATTTGTTTATCCTCCCAACAATAATTACGCTGATAACTCGGAATAACAAGTTTATTACTAAATAATTTTCCTAAGGAACTGGTCGCTAAGCATACGGAATCCTTATCCAGCCCTTCCTCTACAAATATTGAATCTCCATCGTAAGGTTTTATACTAGGTATATGAAGCTTATTATCATATATATCCTTAATAATAGGATCAAAG
>CAZQTM010000317.1:0-2502 GCA_964595855.1 uncultured Lachnospiraceae bacterium
AGTCAACATACAAATTTGCTATTTTTAGAAAAAAATACCTGTATCACAAAAAGCATGGTAAATTTGACATAATCAGTAATTATGGTATAATAAAATTAATTAGATATATGAAAAAGAACCGTCTGTTAAAGAAGGGCTTTTTGTAATATGTGATAGCATATTATAGGAAGTCCTTCTTTTTTTCAAAGAAAGGGACAAATATGATAATCATTGGAAAAAAAGTAAAGCATAAAATATATGGGGAGGGGACAGTCAGCAATCAATATGAAAATAAAATGGAAATAGATTTTGGCACAATAAAAAAGTTATTTCTGTTTCCAGATGCTTTTGAGGGTTTTATTACAATTCAGGATGAAGATGTTAGGGAATATGTTACAGAAAAAATAAAAATTAATTATAAACGAAAAGCAGAAAAAGCAAAAGAAGCAAAAGCAATTATATATAGAAACTCCTTAAAACAAAAAACAAACTCACATGTTGTTTTTAATCTTAGTGAGGATGAGTTGAGAAATTTTATGGATACATGGGAGTTAGAGACACCAAATACTAAAACAAAAGCAAAAGTAATAAATAAATTAAACATGAATTCGGCCTGTATTATAACAACAAAAGACAAAAATAAAAAAGAGTGCGAGCGAATGGTGGTTGGACTGTTTATGATGGAGGAAGATTATTTAGGAGGGCAAACAATCAACGCACATGAAAAGTATCGTGCTATTTGCAATTTTGATGAAGATATTTACTTTTGGAGTTTATTTCCAGAAGATAAGAGGCTGAAAAATTGGAAAGGAAATAGTATGAAGTACGTTTCTACCAATATAGTCAAAACATTGCTACAAAGTATTATTAATCGCACATATGATGAAGATAACAAAAAATTACTGGAGGAGTTACAAGAATATTTTTGTGAGATGAATCAACTGTAGAAAATACTATCTGTAATTATCCATATTGCATAGTCAAAATTCATACCTTAATACGTTTCTCAATAACAAAACCTAGCTATATTTTATTTTGACATGCCTCAAACAATTACGTATAATCAGTTTAGGTTTTAATAACATGTACAATACTTAAATATAGAAAGAAAGTATAAGACTTTCATTTAGAAAGGTATGAATACAAAATGGAAAAAGAAATGATCATCGTACTTGACTTCGGTGGCCAGTATAATCAGCTAATTGCCAGAAGAGTCAGAGAATGTAACGTGTACTGTGAAGTACATCCATATACAATGAGCCTTGATGAAATCAAAGCCCTAAACCCAAAGGGAATCATCTTAACGGGTGGCCCTAACAGTGTATATGCACCTGATTCACCTCTTTGTGATAAAACATTATTTGAAATGGGTATCCCGATACTTGGTATCTGCTATGGTTCACAACTTATGTCACACTTACTTGGGGGTAATGTGGCTACAGCCCCTGTCAGTGAATATGGTAAGACAGAAGTAACCATAAATACTTCATATGATTTATTTAACGGTGTTTCTGATAAAACAATCTGCTGGATGAGCCATACCGATTATATAGAAAAAGCTCCACAAGGTTTTGAAATAACAGCCCACACCCCGGTATGCCCTGTTGCAGCAATGGAAAATAAAGAAAAAGCACTTTATGCAGTTCAGTTCCATCCGGAAGTAGTTCACACAAAAGAAGGAACAAAGATGCTTCAAAACTTTGTCGTAAAAATCTGCGGCTGCTCCTGTGACTGGAAAATGGATTCCTTTGTAGAAACAACCATAGCATCTTTGCGTCAGAAAATTGGTACCGGTAAGGTGCTCTGCGCACTTTCCGGAGGAGTCGACTCCTCTGTAGCTGCCGTTCTCTTATCAAAAGCCATCGGTAAACAGCTTACCTGCGTATTCGTAGACCACGGCCTACTTCGTAAAAACGAAGGAGATGAAGTAGAAGCAGTTTTTGGTCCTAACGGCCCTTATGCTCTTAACTTCATCCGCGTTAACGCACAGGAACGCTTCTATAAAAACCTTGCCGGTGTTACCGAACCCGAACAGAAACGTAAAATAATCGGAGAAGAATTTATCCGTGTATTTGAAGAAGAAGCCAAAAAAATAGGATCAGTTGATTTCCTTGTACAGGGAACCATCTACCCCGATGTCATAGAAAGTGGACTTGGTAAATCAGCAACCATTAAATCCCACCACAATGTAGGAGGACTACCCGACTGCGTAGACTTCAAAGAAATTGTAGAGCCCCTCAGAATGCTCTTTAAAGATGAAGTCCGTAAGGCAGGCCTTGAACTAGGAATCCCAGACTACCTAGTATTTCGCCAGCCATTCCCAGGCCCAGGCCTTGGAATCCGTATCATCGGCGATGTTACGCCTGAAAAAGTTAGTATCGTCCAGGAAGCCGACTACATCTACCGCGAAGAAATCGCCAAAGCCGGCTACGATAAAAACATCAATCAATACTTTGCAGCATTAACCAACATGCGCTCTGTCGGTGTCATGGGCGACGAACGTACCTACGATTACGCCATAGC
>CAZQTM010000318.1:0-2479 GCA_964595855.1 uncultured Lachnospiraceae bacterium
CGACAACATAGAACGAAAAAAGGTGTTCACTATGAACACCTTTTTTGCTATACGTCATGGAGGTAAATATGCCCAAGAGTACAAATCAGAAATTGAAAATGTTATATTTGATTGATATATTAGAAAAATGCACTGATGAAGAACATAAGATGACTACTAACAATATCATAAAAGAGTTAGAGAAAATTGATATTAAGGCGGAAAGAAAGAGCATTTATAATGATATCGAACAATTGAATAACTATGGATATGATATTATTTTGAGTAAATCAAAAGAAAATGGTGGGTATTACTTAGCATCGCGTGAATTTGAGCTACCGGAATTAAAACTCCTAGTTGACTCAGTACAATCATCACGTTTCATTACGCGTAAGAAATCCAGGGAATTAATTGAAAAGCTTGAAAAAATGTGTAGCAAATTTGAGGCAAATCAGTTAAAAAGACAGGTATATGTTGTCAATAGAATTAAAACAGATAATGAAAGCATTTACTATAATGTCAATGATATTTATAATGCCATACAAAATAACCGAAAGATTTCATTTCAATATCTTGAGTGGAATGAAAATAGAATTAAAGTTGCAAGAAAGAATGGACAAAGATATAAAATAAGTCCTTGGGCACTTACGTGGAATGAGGATAACTATTATTTAATTGCCTATGATGAAGAAAAGGAAATGATTAAACATTATCGTGTAGATAAAATTAAAGATATCCAACTAGAAAAAGAAATTCGAGCAGGTAATAATGCATTTGAGAATTTTGATATCGCTTCGTATTGTAATAAGACATACAGCATGTATGGAGGAGAAGAAGTATATGTCACAATTAAGTTTGCAAATTATTTAAGTGGAGTTGTAATCGATAGATTTGGTAGCGAAATTGCCTATCGTAAGGAGGATGAAACACATTTTTCCATTCGAATATGTGTTGCACTCAGTAACCAGTTTTTCGGGTGGCTGACTGGTATTGGTAAAGATGCTAATATTCTGTCGCCAATTTATGTAAATGAGCTATACAAACAATATTTAAAGGATATTTTACTTACCATTTAGTACATAGTATTTTTAAATAAAACTCAAGTGTATATTTTAACAAATCATTATATTTTTTTTTGGTTAAATTTAACCATTCCAACACGTTGACACAAAGAAATCATTCAACTATACTTTAATATACAATATGTTGTGACGATACAAAAAATATCACTAGATAATGTAATTACTCAAATTGCTATAATAGGCAATGTGAGATATGAGGGATGTAATTTATAATTTACGCAAGGAGATATGAGGGATGGACAATATTTTGGATACGATGAAAGAAGATGCTGTTGATTATGGATCAAAGTATCAAACAAAACGTACGGTAATGGTTATTAAGAAAGATGGCAGCAAAGAGGAATTTAATGTTCAAAAAGTAATTAATGCTGTTGGTAAAAGTGCATATCGTGCGTTGACAAAGTTCTCCACAGAAGAAAAGGAGAGAATTTGTCAATATGTCGTTGATAAGGTGAACGAAATTGATAAAGACGAGATTCCAATCCCTATCATGCACAATATTGTAGAGAGTGGATTAGAGAAAGTAAAACCGATAGTGGCTAAAAGCTATCGTGACTATAGAAATTACAAACAGGATTTTGTAAGAATGCTCGATGATGTTTATAAAAAGAGTCAATCCATTATGTATGTCGGAGACAAGGAAAATGCAAATACGGACTCTGCACTAGTTTCAACGAAGCGTTCTCTAATTTTTAATCAGTTGAATAAAGAGCTTTATCAGAAATTTTTTATGACAACAGAAGAAATTCAGGCTTGCAGAGATGGTTACATTTATGTTCATGATATGTCAGCTAGACGAGATACGATGAATTGTTGCCTGTTTGATGTACAAAATGTTCTTTCAGGTGGTTTTGAAATGGGTAATATCTGGTATAACGAGCCCAAAACGCTGGATGTTGCTTTTGATGTTATTGGTGATATTGTATTAAGTGCTGCCAGCCAGCAATACGGCGGCTTTACGGTTCCAAGTGTAGATTACATTTTAGAGCCTTATGCAAAAAAATCATACAATAAAAATCTAGAAAAATATATTAATCTTGGAATAGACAAAGAGACTGCAGAGGGAGAAGCCTATGCAGATGTTGTAAGAGAGATGGAGCAGGGATTCCAGGGCTGGGAATATAAATTTAATACGGTCGCATCAAGCAGAGGAGATTATCCATTTATCACCGTATCGGCAGGAACCGGTACCGGACGCTTTGCTAAACTTGCAACCATTTCATTATTGAATGTAAGAAGAAGAGGACAGGGAAAGAAAAACTGCAAAAAACCTGTATTATTCCCTAAGATTGTATTTTTATATGATGAGAATTTACATGGACCAGGGAAACCATTAGAAGATGTTTTTGAAGCAGGTGTAAAATGTTCAGCTAAAACGATGTATCCTGATTGGTTAAGTTTAACAGGCAAGGGATATA